>DATEGV010000322.1:0-5073 GCA_035279925.1 Ktedonobacterales bacterium
TGGAACTCATCGCTACCGGGATTCGACGTGCGGCAGAGCACGAAGCATCCCTTCTCCGCGCGGTCCAGGAACGGCAGCAGCGCCTCCTCACCGACGTAGGGCTGGAGCGTGATCGCGTCGGCCTCGCAGATGTCGAAGGCGGCGCGGGCGTACGCCTGGCTCGTGCTGCCGATGTCGCCGCGCTTGGCGTCCAGGATGACGGCGATGCCGGGGTAGCGCCCGTGGATATAGGCGATGGTGCGGATCAGCGCGCGGAGGCCGGCCGGACCCTGCGCCTCGTAGAAGGCGGCGTTGGGCTTGTAGGCGCAGACGAGATCGGCGGTGGCGTCTATAATCGCCTGATTGAAGGTGAAGAACGCGCCCTCGATCTGCGCGCCCATGCGGTCGCCCTCAAGCGCC
This sequence comes from Ktedonobacterales bacterium, assembly GCA_035279925.1. Lineage (GTDB taxonomy): Bacteria > Chloroflexota > Ktedonobacteria > Ktedonobacterales > JADMIN01 > DATEGV01. The sequence continues at coordinate 400 of DATEGV010000322.1, forward strand.
AGCACCGCCGTCTGCGCGCGCTGAATGCCCAGCGGCAGCCGCTCGAACTCTGGATCGAGGCCAACGCAGAGCATCGTCCCATTCTGGCTCCAGCGGGCGCGAATCTGTTGCAGGCAGGTGGCCCGCGCCGCGTTCGTCGCCGGGCCGCCGCTGGTGCGCCCAGTGGGATACTGTATGTCTTCCGCCATGCTTCCGCTGCTCGCATTTCCCCTGTGCGCCGTGACGGCGTCGTTTTCGATCATTGGGCCGCGGGCGCGTCGCGCGCCGGTTCCGGGCCATCGTCATCACGCCGGGCCGAGCGAGGCGCAACAACGGGTAACGCGAGCACGAGATCAAAGTCGTCATCGGCGGCGATGCGATTAAAGCGCTCGAAACCACAGCCCAGGCAGCGATGCACCACCACATGCTCGCCGTTGGGCCGCTGAAACGCGCCGATGGGAGCCATCAGCGAGCCGCAGGCGCTGGCCCGGTCGCCGGAGGCTCGATCATCCACGTGGCGCGAATACAGGCAGAAAGGACAGTGGTTGCGGTGATGGCCGCCGCTGGGCAATGGCCCGATGAAGCGGTGACAGTGGCCGCAGGTGAAGCTCTGCGCCGGCGTATGCCCCCGGCCACGCAGGGGCGAGCGCGCGGGCGGCTCTTCGCGCGGTGGCCGCGTGCGACCCGACGGGCGCTGCTGGCGCTGGTTCCGTCGCGGCGCGAACGAAGAAGAAGTCTGCTCCCATTCGTCGCGCGGCCTGGACGCGGCGGGACGATTCACCCGCGCTGGCTTGCCTGGCTGGTCGGCGTGACGCGCGTTCTGCTGCGACATCTCGTTGCCATCTGTCCTACATGGTGACTGGACCACTCTCTTTCGCAAAGGGTAGCACATCCCGCTCGATTACGCGACAAGCAGGTACCGCTACAGTTTGGGGGAGTTAGCCAGACTCCCTCGTCTCCGCGCCGTGGGAGATGAGGGAGTCCGTTCTACCACCGGCGTCCGAGGTTACAGGCGAACGCGCGAAAACACGACATTCGCGCGGCGACGCGCACACATCCTGCGTACAGAGGCGACCAGGCGGGTACGATGCGCGTCTCTTGGCGTGTGACCGCTGTCATAGCCGGACTTGGCGGGTAGGGTATACTGTTCAGGAGTCACAGCGTGGCGCGTCAGTTTTATGCGGCCGGACCGGCGGAGAATGAGGGACACGCGACGGTGGATGAGCAATCTCAACATCGGCAAGGACCACCCACCCCACCCACGGAGAATCTCCTGGCGGGCGCACATCGCGAGGAAGAACTCGAGGTGGTGTATCCCGATCTCGAGACGCCGACGCTGCGTGACAATGTCGCCGAGGCGTGGCATCGGCTGCCGGGGATCGGGCGAGTCGGCGTGGTCACGATGGCGTTTCTGCTGGTCGTGCTCGCCTGCACCGTGCTTGCCGCGTCGCTTGGTGAGCTGACCACCACGGCCCATGTGCCCCCCATTGCGACCAGTACCCCCACCCAGCGGTCGTCGCCAACCAGTACGCAAGGCCCGGAACAGACACTCGCCAAGCTCGTGCGAACCTCTATCGGTCCGACCGCCCTCTCGGTGCGCGCGGACATTGATCCGACCTATACTGTGATCGGCGTGATCGTCACCGTCGGCGAGCAGCCGGACCTGCTCACGGCCCAGGAGACGGTGAAGACCACCGTCTTCGCCGCGCAGAGCGCCATCTGGCAGGGCGGCTACGCGCCGGGATCGGTGGTGGTGACGGTGCTCGGGCCGAACTTCCACTCCGGAGTCATCTCCACCGGCGAATACGGCGAGGCGAAACTCAACGCCGCCACCGCCGGACAGTTCGATTGGCCCTCGCTCACGCCTGACGCCGCATGGTCACTCTACGACACGGTGGCGTTGCTGGGCACGGGCGTGAAGGCGTTGCCAACGGCGTCCGCACACGCGTGAGGGCGGATGCGCCGGCGCATTAAGGGACCGTGAGACACCTGAGTCATTCGCTGAGTCATTCGAGGAGGCGCACGGGTATGTCGCAGACGATGCAAGAACTCCGAGACCAACTCGTCGAGACCGCGCGGGCCGTCGCGCGCGGTGGCGCGATCTCGCTCTCCGGCCACGGCAACATCAGCATTCGCATCCCCGGCCGTGATGAGATGCTCTACACCGCCGAGGGGTCGCTGCACAACTTCACGGCGGCGGGCATCGCGCGCATCGGGCTGGACGGCACGGTGTTGGAGGGCGAGGTACCGCCGATGGCCGCGGCGGTGATCTCGATGCACCAGCTCATCTATCAGGAGCGGCCGGAGACCGGCTGCGTCTTACATACGCACGCGCCGTTCGCGACGGCCTTCGCGCTGGCGAACAAGCCCATCGAGGGCTGGACGGAGGCGTTCGGCATCTTCGGGCTTGAGGATGGCGTGCCGCTGGCGGCGTATGGAGCGCGCGGCTCCGAGCAGGCGATCCAGAATATCCGCGAGGCGCTGACGCCGAAGACGCAGGCGGTGCTGCTGGCCAACCACGGCGTGCTCTGCTTCCACCGGACGGCGCAGATGGCGGCGCAGGTGAACGTGATCGTGGAGGAGGCGGCGCAAGCGGCGATCTACGCGGGCTGTATCGGCGGCGCGCGGGTGGTCCCGCCGGAGCTGCTGCACTCCTCGAAGGCGCGCGCGGAGCAGTTCGAGGCAGCGGGCGCGCAACGGGCGGAGCGGAAGGATTAGAGTCGCCGGTACATCACATGCGGGCCGACGAAGCCGTGACGGGGATGGTTGAACGCCTCCGGCACGATGGCCAGGATCGCGAAACCGAGCGCCTGCCAAAGATGGATCGCCGCCGTATTCGTCGCGACGACCGCGTTGAACTGCATGCCGCGATAGCCGCCCTCGCGCGCCCACGAGATCGCGTACTCACCGAGCGCGCGGCCAACACCCCGCCCCTGGCGCGCGTCGCCCAGTTCGGCGGCCGAGTGGTATGATAATGGCGATTGCCGCGTCAAAGCCGGTTGTACAGGCCGGTCTTGCGAGACTCGCTCCCAGATCCACCCCTCAAGCGTTGGCCGCGTGTCTTCTCAGCGCAAAGGAGGAACACCTCATGGCTGCAAATGTTCAAGAACTTCTCGAAGCAGCCCGTTCTCTGCCTCCTGACAAGCAGATCGAACTTCTACACGGTCTCGCGCAGTCACTCGCACAGGTATCGTCTCCACTAGCGTCGGCTTCGAGCGAGTTCTGGTCAAGGCGATCCCTCGACGAGCTTGCTCAGCGACAGCGCGTCACCGCGCTGCACGACGCTGGGTCACTCGTAATGCTGGACTGGCCCACCGACGAGTCGGCTGACGATCTCATCGCGTTCGTGAGGAACCAACGGGACTCGGACCGTGATAGGTAGCATGCGATGGAGACAGTGCTCCTCGATACCGATGTCGTCTCGTATCTGCTAAAAGGTGACAGTCGAGCGGCTGCTTACGTTCCTCTTGTGACGGGAAATCTCGTTGCCATTTCGTTCATGACTGTCGCGGAACTATTTCAATGGGCGGCGGTTCGTCACTGGGGAACAAAGCGCGCCGCGCATCTCGCGCAGACGCTCACCAACTATCTCGTTATCCCGTCTGATGACGGGATGTGCCGCCTCTGGGGGAAGATACGCGCGGACCGTCAATCCGTGGGTCTAACTATCTCGCCACAAGACGCCTGGATTGCGGCTACCGCTCTGCGGCATCATCTACCGCTCATCACGCATAACCTCAGCGATTATCAGGGAATCGCTGGGCTCGTCGTACGTACGGCTACTCTACCCTGAGACGCTGGAGAAATCTTCCACTGCGATCTCAGGTCTACTGGCACGCGGCGCGAGAAGGTCACAGTCGCCGGTACATCACGTGCAGGCCGACGAAGCCGTGACGGGGATGGTTGAACGCCTCCGGCACGGTGGCCAGGATCGCGAAACCGAGCGCCTGCCAGAGATGGACCGCCGCCGTGTTCGTCGCGACGACCGCGTTGAACTGCATGCCGTGATAGCCGCCCTCGCGCGCCCAGGTGATCGCGTACTCGCCGAGCGCGCGGCCGACTCCCCGTCCCTGACGCGCGGGATCCACCATGAAGCTGGCCGTCGCGATATGCGCGCCTCGCCCCGGACGATTCGGACCCAGCTTCGCCGAGCCGAGCACGACGCCATCCTCAACGGCAACCACCGTCTGACTCGGCGGCTCCTCCATCCACAGCGACCGCGCGGTCTCTTCAACGGGCGGCTCCGGATAGGCGTACGTTTCGCCAGCGCTGACGATCCGCGCGTAGATCGGCCAGATTTGCGGCCAGTCGTCACTCTGCGCGGGCCTGATGGTGATGTGGGACTGGCGCTGAGCGCCCTGGTCTGGTTTGCGGTCACTGGTCATAGAGCCTCCTTATACCAAGTGATGCGGGAAGCTCTCGGCCATAAATGGCCGGAGCACAGGCGTGGCGCGGCCTGAAAACCGAGAGTATCCCATTGATCCGGTGTCGTTGAGCACCACCGGCTGGCGAGCGCGCTACAGCCGCGGGTCCACCGGCTCGCTTTCCAGCGCGAGCACGGCGAAGACCGCCTGGTGCGTGCGCCAGAGGGGATCGCCGCGCGTGAAGCGTTCCAGCGCCTCCACGCCCAGGGCGAACTCGCGGAGCGCCAGCGTCCGTTTCGCGTTCAGGCCCCGCTTGCGCAGCCGGTCGAGG
>DATEGV010000323.1:0-4412 GCA_035279925.1 Ktedonobacterales bacterium
CGCCGACGCCATCGCGGACACGCTGGCCGGAGCGCGGCCCTACGCCGTCATCAACGCCGGCGCGATGACCAACGTGGACGCCTGCGAGACACGACGCGACGAGGCGCTCGCCACCAACGGCGAAGGTCCACGTGCGCTGGCGCGAGCATGCGTACGGCTGGGAGCCACGTTGCTGCACGTCTCAACGGACTATGTGTTTCCCGGCGACGACGCCAATCCTGGCCCATATACGGAGTCGGCCCCGACGCGACCGGTGAACTCCTATGGCGCGTCGAAGCTGGCGGGCGAGAACGCGGTGCGCGAGACATGCGCGGACGCGACGCCGTGGCTGGTCGCGCGGACGGCGCTGGTCTACGGGCATGTGCCTGGCGGCAGGACGAACTTCGTCAAGTGGCTGGCGGGCGAGCTAAAGGCGGGGCGGCGCGTACGCATCGTCAGCGACCAGTACAACACGCCCACGCTCGCCGACGACCTGGCCGCCGCGCTGCTGCGCCTGCTCCAGCGCGGCGCGACGGGAACGATCCATATCGCCGGCCCGGAGTTGCTGGGACGACACGAGTGGGCCGTCGCGATTGCGCGCCACTTTGGGCTAGACGCGGGATTAATTGATGTTGTCTCGACGGCGGAGCTGCGGCAGCCGGCGGCGCGTCCTTTGCGGAGCGGGCTGCGTACCCAGCGCGCGGGCGATCTCGCTGGTGTGAGTCTGCGCGGTGTGGTGGCCGGCCTCGACGCGATGGCGATCTAGGCGAGGCGGCTGCTCTGGGGGGAAGGACGGGAGACTGTGGACACGACCGTGGCGGTGGACTCCGCGACAAATGAGCGCGTCACGCCGGAGTCCGCGCTGGCGCACGCGACACCCGCGTTGGGGCGCCTGAACCTCGAGATCGCCGCGCTGCTCGCGATGATTGCCTTTGGGGCCATGATCGTGCTCGACACGCTCGTGTTCCATCAGCGTGTGTACGGCGTCTCAAACGCGAATCATATGGTGTACCAGGCTGAAGCGTTTCTGCATGGCCGGTGGGATCTGTCTATGGGCAGGAGCGTAACGGACATCGTCGTACTGCATGGCAAGAACTACATCGTCTATCCGCCGATGCCGGCGATCGTGATGATGCCGTTCGTGGCGATCTGGGGCCTGCATTTCAGCGATGTCCTCTTCACGCTCGTCGCGTCGTCGCTCAACCTGGGCATCCTGTACCTGATGCTGGAGCAGGCGCGCGAGAGTGGCTTTACCCGGCGCACGCGGCGCGACAACATCATCATGGCGCTCTTCTTCTACTTCGGCACGATTAACCTCTGGCTCTCCGCCGGTGGCAGGATGTGGTTCACCGCGCACATCCTCTGCTTCTCGTTCACACTGCTGGCGCTGCTCGTCGCCTTTCGCGGCCGCTACGGATGGGGCGCGGCGCTGTTGGGATGCGCGTTCTTTTGTCGGGCCACCGCCGTCTTCGGGTTCCTGTTCCTGTTCTACCTGGCCTGGCAGAACGGCCGCCAGGAGCATCTGGTGGAGCGGTTCGCGAAGTCGCTCTGGGCGCGCCGGCCGGACTGGTCGGCGGTCCCGTGGCGGCGGCTGCTGGCTCCGGCGCTGGTGGGCGTGGGTATGCTGCTGCTTTTCATGCTGCGCAATCAGGTGATCTTCGGCAACCCCTTTGAGACGGGGTACGACATCCTCATCAAGCAACGCTATCCGGTGGTGACGACCGGCGCGTTCAATGTCAGTTACATCCCCTCGAACATCGTCGCGAACTTCTTTACCTTTCCCAGGGTGACGTTTACGGGACCATACGACCGGCATCCTGTGATTGACATGCTCAATGGGAATGGTGTCGCCATCAGCGTGTTCGTCACGACGCCGTTGTTCCTGCTGCTGTTCTGGCGCAACCGCAAGTTTAGCCTGACGCGAGCGGCGCTGTGGGCGACGGTGGGGCTGGTGGTGGTGGCGGTGCTGCTCTTCCACGCGGCGGGATTCTTCCAGTTCGGCGCCCGCTACCTCTTCGACGGCTACCCCTTCGCGTTCCTGCTGCTGGCGATGGACGACATGCCGATTGACTGGCGATTCCTCACGCTGGGCATTCTTGGCGTCGGCGTGAATCTGTTGGGCGCGCGGCAATTCTGGACGTTTCGCATCTTCCATTTGTAGGTGACGCCTGGGGCGCGTGGATTGCCACCGCGCTCGTGGGAGCGGGGGCCGTGTGGGTTCGCCGTGCCAGTAGACATTCGCGCCTATCTCGGATAGGATGGTAGGCGCGGAGGCGCGGTTCGTCGCGCGCTCAAACGCAAACGAATCACGCCCGATACGGCGCGCGATAGCGATACTCACTCCGGGAGGTTGCGGATGGCAGTCGTCACGAGCATCATTAATCTCAAGGGCGGCGTGGGCAAGACCACGCTGACGATGGCCCTGGCGCACTACATCGCCGGGGAACACGCCAAGCGCGTGCTCGTCATTGACCTGGATCCGCAGACCAACGCGACCATCGCGCTGGTGAATGAGCGGCGCTGGCGCGAACGGGATCAGAGCGGGCAGACGCTCTATCAGTTGTTTAAGGATCAGCTCGACGGGACGAATCTCTTCTCCGCGCAGGAAGCCATCATGCCGCGCGTCTCGAACGTCGCGGGTGGCGTCCCGGGGCTGGATCTGCTGCCGTCCAGCATTCGCCTGCACCGCATACAAGACAAGATCACCAAGATGACGGACCTCGACAACTTCCGCACGGGGACGCCGTATGCGCTGCGGGAGTCGCTGCGCGATATCCTCTCGCACTACGATCACGTGCTGATTGACTGCCCGCCAAACCTCGGCGTCATCACGCTCAACGGCATCGCCATCAGCCGCTACTTCCTGATCCCCGTCGTACCAGACATCCTCTCGACGCTCGGCGTGCCGCTGGTGCTCGATCGCATGGCCGACTTCGCGTTGCGGGCGCAGCATGAGATCTTCGGCTTGGGCATCGTCGTGTCGCGTTTCCGGCCCACCAGTCGTCTGCATAAACAGACCGTGATGAGCATGCGCCGCGACGCCATTCCGGGCATCCACCCACCCATCTTCAACACCATCATCACGGAGGCGCTGGAGGTGGCCGAGGCGGCGGATGTGGAGGAGCCGGTGGGGTCGCTGCGCCAGAAGTTCGGCGGCGCCGGCCCGCACAAGCAATTCAGCGCTCTAGCTGATGAGTACCTGCGGTATGTCGGCGGCTAAGCGGCATTCGTCTTGCTTCTACACGAGAGTATAGGCGCGGTGGGGAGGTGACGGGTGGAGGAACAGCGATACCGGGGAGCGCGCCTACAGGAGAGCGACGCGCTGGTGAACCCGAACGACGAACAACAGGCGACACCTTCCTCCGGAGCGGCGGACGTCACCTCGGCCGGTCCCGCGCGCCAGCCGGCGCCCGCCACCCCGTACCGCGCCGCGTCAACATCGCCCGCGACGAGCCAGCCCGCGCCGCGCGACGACGCCACGTTCGACGATCAGGCGACGCTGCTCGCGGAGCGCCAGCCGGGGGCGAGCGCGATTGGGGCGCCGACGCCCGGGCTCAACGGTTCGGGGGCGGCCTACTCGCCGCACGCCGCCGGCCCCGACGACGCGACCGCGCATGATTCGCCCCGCCAGTGGCTTCCCCCACGGGTCGCGCAACCCGTGCCACCCCTCCAACCGCCAGCGGGGCGACAACGGCAAGCGTCCTCTGCCAATGTGCCGTGGCAGGCGGCGGAATCCTGGGGTCCGGTGACGTTCACCATCGAGGCGACCACCGCCGCCGGCGCGAGCTACCTCTTTTGGTGGCTGTCGGGCTTGTTGATCTACTTCAACGAGCGGCACAATCGGTTCGTGCGGTTCCACGCGATGCAGTCTATCCTGCTCACCGGCGTCCTCACGGTTGTCGGCGTCATCGGGTTCATCATGTCGGCGCTCTGCGGCGATCTCGCCAGCGCCACGGGACGGCACGCGTATGCGACGCTGGGTCGCGGCATTGGCCTGCTGACCATCGTCATCATCGTGTTTCCCTGGCTGGTAGCCATGATCGCCGCGTGGACCGGAAACTATTTGCGGCTGCCATTAGTAGGACAGTATGCCGAGCGTTACGCCGCCCCACCAATCGAGCCCACACCTCCGCCGCTCTATTAGCGACGAGCGTGGGAACGCCGACTCGCCACGCGCGGCAGGCCAGCGCCAGGAGGACGGAGCGCACGCGCCACGTCCCGCGCCGGCGCCTCCACTGGAAGGGGCCGGGCGGCAGATGCCGAAACCACCGCGCTTGCGACCGCGACAGCAGCCGGCGCAAACGACACAGGGCGGTCAGGTGATCCCACCGCTCCCACGCGCGCAGCCGATCCCACCCGCACAATCCGCTGGCCCGCCGCCTCCGCCGCCGTTGGCGCGCCCCGCGCCTCGGCCCAATGTCGCGCCGCCCGCC
>DATEGV010000324.1:0-7416 GCA_035279925.1 Ktedonobacterales bacterium
AGATCTGGCCGTCGAACGAGATGTACTGCTTCAGGTAGTTCACCGCGCCTGGATCGGCGGCAATGCGCGGAGCCGCGTTGAGCGCCTTGAGGTCGCCGCGCAGATCGAGACCCGCCTGCTTGTACAGATTCTCGACCTCGCGCCCCTCGGCGGAGATCGCGAATTGATGCAGGTAATTCACGTCGGTGTTCCAGGAGGGATTGCCGCCGGCCCGGAACTCAAGCTCGGCGCGGAAGGCGAACTCGAAGGGACCGTCCACGTTGGCGAGCCAGGCCTCTTGATTCAGTTCCTGCGCGGTGTAGTCGGTCGCCGCCGGTTCCGGGGAACCTGTCTGAAACCAGCCGGGCACGTCGCTCAGCGCGGCTGCCAGCGCGATGCGCGCGCGCCCCTGCGGCGACGCCTGCGCGACGGCGAGCACCTGCTCCGCATTGTGGAGGTTCGCGCTTGGATCGGTGATGTGGACGACCTGTAACGGTGTCGTACCGGCGAGCAGGACTTTCAGCGCGAACGCGCCGTCAAGCGCCGTGTTCCACGTGGCTACTCCGCCCGCGACGACGCCGCACATTGGCAGGGCGGCGGTGAAGCGGTCCGGGTAGAGCTGAATGAGACCGGCGGTGATGATGCCGCCCAGCGAGTGGCCCCAGGCGATGGTCCGCGAGGGATGGCCGTAGCCGAGTGTGTCGAAGTGGTTCAGTACGTCAATCTGATCCTGGAACGCCTGCTGGATGGCCCACCCCGTCGTGCTGTACGCGGAGCCGGCCAGCGCATAGCCGTGCGCCAATAGGTAGCTGCCCGTCGCGGCGTCGCCGACATCGGTGGCAGGGTTGCTCGAGCCGGGCACGACATAGCCGTGGCTATACAGGACGAGCGTGCCGTTCCAGGGCGTCGGCACCTGAATGAGGTAGGCGGCTCCATCGAGGGAACCCGTGTAGGTGGTGACGCTCGCGGCGCGCGCGGGACTGACCAACGCCAGACTCGCGAACGTGCCGCCGACCACGAGGACGACCGCGACAATAAGCGCGACCAGTCGCGCCTTCACACGTGCCTTCATGCCCTAGCCCTCCACACCTGTCATCGTCTTCGATGAACCGCGCAGTCGGTCGCGCCAGCCGCGAGGGAGCCGCGCGGAGCGTCGAGATCACACCCAACACTCAAAGGGACTTGACAAATATTCTAGCATGCGGGCGCCAGGAGTGGAAGCAGCTTATTACGGCGCGCGTATCGCCATATTGCGGGCGGGAACATGGGTCAGGAGCATGCGCGCGATGTGGCGAACGCGGCGCGTGATCGTGGCGACCGAAACGCCGGTCATAAGCCTCAGCGCGTAGAGATTGAAGACCAGAATCACGAGCGCCAGCGGCGGCATCAATGTGTCCAGATCAACGCCCTCGCTGAATGCGTTAGCCGCGCTAACACCGGGCAGTACTCCGTCACCCATAAAGAAGTGGAAGTTGACGCAGAGGGCAATGCACGCCAGCGACGCGACGGCCGCGGCTGTCACCTGCGCGACCGCGAGACGATACTGCGGCTCGCCCCGGCGGCGAATCCCACCCAACAACACGAGCGCCCCCGCGAGCAGCGCGAGACCCGCCAGGACTTCAACCACTTCGATCAAGTAGCCGAAGGCGACACTGTGCGGCAACACAACCGTACGTAGGAACGCGACATACCAGCCATTAGGATTGGACTTGACACCGTCGCTCAGAGTCGCCGCCAGGCCGCTGGGGAACGTACCCGAGGCCACCTTATTCACGCCAGACACCAGCCACTCCCAGCCGAGTATTCCCTGAAGCGCCGCGGCGAGATACCGCGTCTCTTTCTGAAGCATGTCTTTCGTCTCCGTTTCCATATCGTCTAACTCCCGGCATACCGGTGATGATGGCAAACGATCTTCACAGGAGTGTCACACGCTGCGTGGGAGAAGTCACAGGCGCGTCACGTGAGCAAGCCGCACTGATCTGCGACCCGAAAAGGTCAGGTTCGAGACGCGTCTGTGATACAGCGTCACCGTCTCGTGAGAGCGAGGTGATACCGCCCATGCATACTCTTCCCATTCGTTGGTCACTCTTCGACACCCTGGCTACCTCGAAGCGCCAGCCGCCTCGGAGGGACGGAAGAGACTCGTGACCGACGGCTGGAGAGGAGACGGCATGGCTTATCGGTTTCTGGTCAATCAACAGACCTGCATCAATTGCGGCATTTGCATGGATCTTTGTCCGGTCCGATGTCTGGACATGACACGGCCTGATGGGGATGGTGAGCTTGCGGACACCACCCAGCGCCAAAGTCCCATCCCAGGAGTCAACGCGACCCGTCCCTGGATGATGCTCGCGCCAGTACAGGTTGCGGCGTGCATCGGGTGCCAGGTATGCGCGCAGGAGTGTCCAACCAACGCCATCACGATCGAGTCCGCACAGACCATCAGCTATGCGCGGCGCGGGCTGGTGACCCACATGCCATCCGAGAGCGGCTGGCAACCGCTCGACGCCTACACCCGCGCCAGTCCCGAGGAACCTGGCGAGGTTGCTTGGGGAGAGGGCCATGCCTGGCATGTTGCCGAGCGACACGACACGTGGCAGAGTTGGCGCACCTGGCTAGGCGAACGCAAAGAGGATCTCCGGGCGCCATGTCAGGCGGCGTGTCCGGTCGGGACAAACGCTGGGCTGTACGTCAGCCTCATCGCGGAAGGCCGCTATGATGAGGCGTTGAGTGTGGCCGCGGAGCCGAATCCATTCCCCGCGATCTGTGGGCGCGTCTGCACAGCCCCCTGCGAGGATGCCTGCCGACGGGGAGAGTTCGACGAGCCTATCGCCATCCGCGATCTGAAACGCTTCGCCACCGACCATGGATCACCGTGGAAGCGCGTCATACGGTGGCCCGCTCACCAGTACCCTGAGCGTGTGGCCATTGTCGGCGCGGGGCCAACAGGGCTTAGCGCAGCCTACTATCTCGCGCGCCGTGGCTACGGCGTTACGGTCTTCGACGCGATGCCGGTCGCGGGCGGCATGATGGCTATCGGCATTCCCGACTACCGCCTTCCGCGTATCGAGCTCAATCGCGACATTGACGCCATGCGAGAACTGGGTGTCGAGATTCGCCTCAACACGGCCATCGGGCGCGATGTCACGTTGGGTGAGCTTCAGACAGAGTTCGACGCCGTGTTGCTCGCGGTAGGGGCGCAGCGCAGCCAGCGGCTCAACATCCCGGGCGAGGAGGATCTGCGCGGTGTCATTCCGGCGACGACCTTCCTCAAGCAATACAACCTCGTGCCAGAGACCCGTATCAGTGGTGTGGTGGCGGTGGTCGGCGGCGGCAGCACCGCGATGGACGCCGCGCGCTCCGCACTGAGGGCGGGAGCCACAAAAGTGTACGTGCTCTACCGGCGCAGTCGCGATGAGATGCCGGCGCAGGCGGAGGAGGTGCGGGCCGCGCTCGAAGAGGGTATCGAGGTGCAAGAGCTTGTGGCCCCGGTGCGACTCGAAGGCGCCGATGGCCATGTCGTGAGTGTCGTCTGCCAGAAGATGGCGCTTGGCGAGCCGGACGAACGCGGCAGGCGTAGGCCCGTCCCGATCACCGGTTCTGAGGAGTCACTTCTCGTGGATTCGGTGCTTATCGCCATCGGGGAGGCCCCCGATCCATCGTTCCTGCCGGAGGGGACGAGCGTTCAGGTCGCCGCCTGGGGCGGTCTACTCATCAACAGCGAGACCCTCGCAACCGGAGCGACCGGTGTCTTCGCCGCGGGCGACGTCACCTACGGTCCTAAATCTATCATCCATGCCGCCGCGCATGGCAGGCTGGCGGCACGCTCGATTCACGGGTATCTGCGACACCTGACACCGAGTACATTGCGCGAATTGCCCGACGATGAATTCGAAACGGCCTCGACGCTGCCAGCGGACGGCGTCGTCCGGCTGGATCTACGGTCAACCCCACGCGAGGTGATGCCGCTGCGCTCGAGCGATGATGCCGTCTCACGGGCCACCGAGTTCGCCGTTGGTCTCACCGAAGATCAAGCGCGTCGCGAAGCCAGCCGCTGCCTGCGCTGCGACCTCGCCTATCTTTGTCCCACCGTGAAGGTGGCCGGCGCTACGGTTGCGTCATCGGCCACGCGCAAGAACTAGGTCGGCTCGAACTGAGCGCGACAGGAGGCTCCGCAATGTCACCGCAAGACCTTACCAGCGCCATCAGCCAGGGGCTGAACTCCGGCGGCGAGCAATTTCTGGAGGGAACGCTCGCGGCCATCCTTCCCCTCATGTGGCTCGCGATTCTCGGTCTGCATCTTGGCAGACCCTACATCCTGGACATGATTGATCGCTTCACGCTGCGTCTTGGCGCGGACCTGCTGTGGTTAATCTATGTGGGTCTGCGCGACTTCCTCATCTTGTCTGGCGTCGTCGTCAGTTTCATGTTCTTCTTCCCAGATGTCGTGGTCACGGACCAGCTACCGCTCACCGGCGGTCTGGCAGCGGTCTGCGTCATGGGAGTGCTTATTGTGAAGCTCATCGGCGATCCCGACCACGACGCCCGCGCGTACAGCCTTGTCACCTACCTGCTTGGACTTGGAGCGGCGTTCTACTTCATCCCATACATCCTGGGTGTGCAGGCGAACAGCGTCGTAACCGGCGGTTTCCTCAAGGTGAGCAACTTTCTGGTCACTGCCAGCAACCCCGGCTGGGCCGTCGGCCTCGCCTACGCGTGTATCGCCATGCTGGGGATTCTCGGCGCCGTCGCGGTGGGATACGTGCTGAAGACCGGCGGACGAGCAGAGGCAGACATCTCCAGTGCGTCCTAGACGATTCGCGCGCAAGCGCTTCTAGAGGTAACGAAGTAACGAGGAGATAATTCCATGAGTCCGCAAGATGTCGCGCAGGCGATCACCAACGCCTTGGTACGAGGCGGCTCGCAATTCGCCGTCGCAACGATTGTCGCGTTCCTGCCTGTCATGTGGACCACCACGCTGATGCTTCATCTGGGTCGCCCGTACGTGCTGCGCACCCTGCGGCGCTGCGGCCTCCGTCTGGGAGCCGATGTCTGGTGGATGTCGTACCTGCTCATGCGTGACGCGCTCCTGGTCATCACGTTCGCGCTGAGTTTCATCTACTTCAATCCGAATCTGGTCGCCAGCATGCCGTTCCCCATCACCGGGCCACTTGCGGCGCTCTGCTTGCTGCTGGCGCTCGCGGTGAAACTCGCGCGGCGTGTGGACGATGACGCGCAGGCGTTCCGGCTGTCAACCGTGTTCCTGATTATCGGCGCGACACTGTACTATCTGCCGCTGGCTTTCGCGGTGGAAGCGGCTAGCCAATCTCATCTGTCCTGGTTCCAACAGAACCTGGTGAGTAACGCGCCCGGCCGTACGCAACCGGCTCTGGTCATCATGTGGATCTCGCTGGCCGGTGTCGCCGCCGTCGCCGTCTGGATATTCTTCCGCGCGCTCGCTTCGGCCAACCGCACGATGAAGCGTCGTCTGACTGCTCAGACCGCTCCCGCCGTCCGTGAAAAAGTGACAAGCGCACGGTAGTGTCGCCTCACCACTGACGCGGTAAGACGCGCTCACTGTGGGACGGTAGGACAACGCCACCGATGGAGGCGTAGCCTCGCATTGGTGGCGTCTCCGCGATTCGCTATACCTCAGCCAGTGGCAGCGCCACATAGACCGTCGTACCCTCGCCCTCGGTCGAGGTGAACCAGATGCGGCCGCCCTGCAAGCGCACAAGCTCGCGACAGAGGTAGAGGCCGAGCCCGGTACCGCCGATGCCAAGCGTGCGCGCGTTGTCGGCGCGCGCAAAGCGATTGAAGAGCTGAGATTGTTGCGCGATGGGAATGCCGATGCCGGAGTCACGCACGCACAGTTCCGCCATGTCCGAGTCGGCGTCCGCTCGCACCGTGATGGTGACCGGACCGCCTTCAGGACTGTATTTGATCGCGTTGCTCAACAGGTTGCTCACCACTTGTTCGGCGCGTGGCACGTCCAGACAGGCGACCACGTATTCGTCCGGGCCTTCGACCACAACGGATAGCGCGTGGCGATCAGTCGTGACTTGAAAGCGTTTGACGACACGCCGGGCCAGCGCCGCGAGGTCGTGCGGCTCCGGATGAAGCTCCATCCGCCCCGCCTGGATGCGGGTGACGTCCAGGAGATCGTTTGTCAGTTCGACCAGCCTACTCGTGGCCTGGTCAATCGTCTCCAGCGCCTCGACCTGCCAATCCGCGAGATCGGTCTGTTCCGACCGCCCCGACCTCTTGAGCAGCATGCCGGCGTAGCCTTTGACGGCAGCCATCGGCGTCTTCAATTCATGCGCCGCGATGGTGATGAACTCGTCCTTGAGGCGCTCGGCTTCTTTAAGCGCCGCCACGTCTTGCAACACCACCAGCGCCGCCGGCTCGGCTTCCACATCGCGCTCCTGGCCCGCCGTGTCCGTCGCCGGCAAGAGTCCATTCAGCGCGCGCGGCTGTAACGCGACCGCATTCAGAAGGATCGGCAAGGAAGTTCCGTCTGGACGACGAATGATCTCCTGATGGTGCCGCACCGCGACGCCGGTGCGCGCCGCCTGGACGGTAGCCAGCTCCTCGTCGGTCAGCGGTTGACCCCCGGCGCCTGTGATCTGTGTTCCGCTGGTTGCGAGAAACTCGACCATTGGCATGCCGGCGGGCCAAATGGCGCCCCATACGTCCGATGCCGCGCGGTTGGCGAGGGCCAAGCGGGCGTCATGTCCGCGCACCAGATACACACCGCTCGGTAGCTCGTCAATAACCGTTTGCAGCAGCAGCCGCTGCGACTCGATCCGGAGGCGAGCCTCACGCTCCGCAAGCAGTTTGCGTGTCTCAGTCACGTCGTGCAAAACCACCACCGCTCCTGACGGTTCGTCCGTTGGCGCGCTCCCCTCATCACTAGGCGCTTCGGCGCGTTCCTTCGCATCAGCGTGCGACGCCACGTCACGTAGCAGCGGCGACGCGCTGAGCTCATAGTCGCGCCGCTCGCCGTCATGATCCGTTACTACGATCGGCGTCTCGCGGTCGCGCGTCCCAGCCAGCGCTTCGCGTATCGAGCCGCTGAGATTCCCTGCTGTCGCGTTATCATCTCCGGAAAAGCCCGCGTTCGTATCGAGGATCGCGGCGGCCGCCCGGTTCCGGCGGCGCACGACACCCTGCGCGTCCATCACCATGACACCATCGGCGATGCTCTCGAAGACGGCGTCAAGCTCCCTGGCCTGCGTCCGCGCGGCCACAAACAGGCGCGCGTTGTCCAGCGCGACGGCGGCCTGCGCGGCCAGCGCCCGCAGCAATGTCTCGTCGTCGGCGCTAAACCGACCGGGCTCCGCATGCCCCAGCAACAAACCGCCGCTCACCTGCCCATCACGACCAAGGAGCGGGGCGCCAAGAAAGCTGCGCACAACCGGGTGGCCACGCGGCACG
>DATEGV010000325.1:0-4239 GCA_035279925.1 Ktedonobacterales bacterium
CGGTTGGGCGCTGGCTCAAGACTGAGGGCGACACCGTCAAGAAAGACGAATCGCTCGTCGAGATCATCACCGATAAAGTGACCGCGGAGCTTCCCTCGCCCGTCTCCGGACGGCTTGTCAAGATTCTCGTGACCGAAGATCAGACCGTCGGCGTGGGCGCTGCCATCGCCGAGATCGAGGAGTCCGGCGGCGCCCCCACCACCACCGCCACGTCCTCCTCGCAGACACCGGCCGGTACGAGTAGCGCGGGACCCACCGCCTCGCCAGCAAGCGCCTCCTCAGCGGGCGCGGCGAGCAACGGCGCCAGCATGGCGCAGTCCACCTCGCGGCTCGCGCAGACCTCCGTGCGGGATCGTCCAGAGAAGGTGTCGCCGCTCGCGCGCCGGCTCGCGCAGGAGCACCAGCTTGACCTCGGCGCGATTCAGGGCTCCGGCGAGGGGGGACGAGTTCGCAAGGAAGACGTGCTGGGCTACCTCGCACAGGGTCAGGCGGCCACAGCGCCGATGACAGCTACCGCGCCACGGCCAGCGCCCGCGCCCGCCGCGCCAATGCCTCCCGCACCGCCAGTTCCCGTCTCCGCCGAGGACGAGATCATCACACCAACGCCCGCGCGCCGGGCCATCGCGGAGCACATGGTTCGCAGCAAGCGCACTTCGCCGCACGCGATCACCGTCTTCGAGGTGGATATGACGAACCTCGGACGCTGGTTGGATCGCCATCGCGAGGCGTTCAAGCAGCGTGAGGGCTACGGCATCTCCTTCCAGACATTCGTCATCAAAGCGGCCGTCGAGGCGCTCAAAGAGTATCCGTATATCAACGCTTCGTGGACGGAGGACGGCAAGATCGTCCTGCGCCGCCAGATTCACATTGGCATGTCCATCGCGCTCAACAACAACTTGATTGTGCCGGTGATCCGCAACGCCGACACACTGAATCTCGCGGGGATCGCGCGGTCCGTAAACGACATCGTGAGCCGCGCGCGCGTCAACAAGCTGATGCCGGCCGACATGCAGGGCGCCACGTTCACCGTGAACAATCCCGGCGTCTTCGGCACGCTCATGTCCATGGCCATCATCAATCAGCCGAACGCGGCCATCCTGACGATGGACACGGTTGAGAAGCGGCCCGTCGTGGTGGACGACGCCATCGCCATCCGCCAGATGATGTACATGTCTATCTCGTTCGATCACCGCGTACTGGATGGCATGACGGCGGCCCAGTTCATGGGCGCGATCAAGCGACGGCTGGAGAGTTGGGGGCCGGAGATAGACGTGTACTAGCCGCTCGTAGACGCGAAACGAGCCTGTCAGTCACCGCGCTGGCAGGCTCGTCGGGTCGGTGGTTGTATCGCTGGCGTGACCGAGTCACGGGTGGTGTACGTCATTGTACGCCTGATGTGGGGTGCGTCCCCCCCTATGCGGTCCTTCTAGCTCGCGAATGCCACTTCGCGTCCATTGCGCGCAACGCCGACGATGGCGCTCAAGAGTTCAAAGTCGCGTGTGGCCAGGTCCTGCTGGTGCCACTCGTAGGTCTTGCGCAGTGGAAGCGCAAAGTCGGGATGCCGGACCTCGACGTAGAATCCTGAGCCGAGTCGTCCCAACCGCGCTTCGGCTCCCGTCTGCTCGTTCGTGTACCTCGAAGACATGTTCTGTTCTCACCTCGACGATAATTTCTCTCGCGAGGGGTAATGCTAACAGCACATTGCCCATCACCATCATTCAGTGTACAACATGTACGCTCAGATGTGACACTGCCCATTTGGGCTAGGCCCGCAAATCCGGTCACTCCGCGCGGCCCGACGTTCGCTGAACCACCCGGTCAGATCCACCGCTCGTCAGACGCAATCGCCAGGCCGTGGCAGCGGCAAAACGTTCATCTGTGCTAGAATTTCCAGCGCACTCATCCTGAGAAAGGTCCTCATTCCATATGGTAAACGCTCCCGACGCGCGCCGCATACTTGTGTGTGTGGCGTGGCCATACGCCAAGACAAGCACCCACGTGGGGCAGATTGCCGGCGCGTATCTCCCCGGTGATATCTTCGCGCGCTATCACCGGCTCGCCGGCAATGATGTGTTGATGGTCTCCGGCAGCGACATGCACGGCACGCCGATCACCGTGGACGCCGACAAGGAAGGCGTCACCCCGCGCGAGCTGGCAACCCGCTTTCACGTGCAGATCCTCGAGATATGGCGTCGTCTCGGCGTCTCATTCGATCTCTTCACGGAGACGACGACACCTAATCATTATCGCCAGACACAGGCGTTTTTCCTGCGCCTCTATGAGCAGGGCTACATCTTCAAGGACACGATGGAATCACCATACTGTCCCAACGACCGCCGGTTCCTGCCGGATCGCTACGTCGAGGGAACATGCCCTTACTGCGGATACGAGAGCGCGCGTGGCGACCAGTGTGACAACTGCGGGCGCACGCTCGATCCGACGCAGCTCATCGCGCCACGGTGTCGCCTTTGTGGCCAATCGAACGTCGAGATTCGCGAGACCGAGCACTTCTTTCTGGACCTGCCGAAGTTCGAGCCGCGGCTGCGCACATGGTTGCAAGCCGAGACTGGACACTGGCGGCCCAACGTGGTCAACTTCGCCCTCAACTGGATCAAGGAGGGCCTCAAGCCGCGCGCGATTACCCGCGATCTGGATTGGGGCGTACCGATACCGTTGGCGGGCTATGACGACAAGCGCATCTACGTCTGGTTCGACGCCGTCATCGGCTACTATTCCGCGAGCATCGAGTGGGCGGAGCGCCAGGGAACGCCAGAGGCGTGGCGCGCCTGGTGGGAGCTGGCGCCCGATGGCGCACCGCCTTCACGACCGTATTACTTCATCGGCAAGGACAACATCGCGTTCCACACTATTATCTGGCCCGCGATGCTGCTGGGTTTCGGCGGCCTCGCCCTACCGTATGACGTGCCGGCAAACGAGTTCATGACGATGGGCGGCTCGAAGGCATCCTCAAGTCGTGGCAACGTGATCTGGACGCGCGACGTGCTCGATCTCTACGGCGCGGACCCGCTGCGTTACTACCTGTCCAGCACTTTGCCGGAGGGCCATGACACGGACTTCAACTTTGAGGAGCTTGTCCGACGCAACAATGACGAGCTTGTGGCCGCTTATGGCAACGCGGCGCATCGCGTGCTTACGTTTCTCCAGCGCAACTTCGAGGGGAAGGTTCCGACGCCGGGCGCGCTCTCGCCAAAGGACGAGGAGATGCTGGCGTTGATGCGCGCGGCGTTCGCCAACGAGGCGCGGGCCATCGAATCGGTGCGACTGCGCGACGGTCTGGCGGAGGCGATGGGCGTCGCGCGGGCCGCCAATCGCTATCTTGACGAGCAGGCTCCGTGGAAGAGTATCAAGACGGACCGTGCGCGCGCGGCGACCACGGTATTTGTGATGGTCCAGGTATTGAACGGCATGAAAACGCTGTTTGCGCCATACCTGCCGTTCTCGTCGCAGCGCTTGCACGAGCTCCTGGGCTTCGCGGGCGACGCGACTGCGTGGCGCTGGCAACCCGTCCCGGTTCCGGCTGGCCAGGCGTTGCCCGCGCCGACTCCACTCTTCGCGAAGTTCGATCCGCCGAGCGGCGAGGCGTAGGTGTACCTGGTCGCCGGGCTGGATCTCGCCGCGGGCCGTGGCGTCAGCGAGCTTGCCTTTCTGCGCATCGGGGACGGGGTCCAGCCAACCTTCGATATTGCCGACCATCAGCCGGTCGTCTCGGATGACGACATTGTAGGTGAGCTTGCGCGCCGAACGCCGCGTGTCCTCGCGATAGACGCGCCGCTCAGTCTGCCGCGCCCGGTCATGTCCGCGCTCGCGCCTGGTTCGGCGACGACGCCGAATGCGTCCAGCGCAAGCCCCTACACGCGCGCCGCCGAGCGCGATCCCATCTGGTCCACCCTGGGCGTGCGCCCATTGCCGGTCTCGTTTCTGGGTGGCCTCACATTTCGCGCGGTCGTCCTCGCGGCGCGGGTTCGCGCGACTTTGCCTGACACAACCGTGATTGAAACGTTTCCGACGGCAGTCTTTCGCGTACTGGGCATGACGGCTTCCTTGGGCGGCAGGCAGCGCGCGGGTAAACAATCAGTCGAGGCGCGCACGGCGCTTCAGTGGCGCGTGCGGACGCTTCTCACTGGCGTGCCGACGCCAGATGAGGCCCTTTTGGGCGCCGATCTATTGGACGCGCTGGGCGCGGCGCTTGCGGCGTTGGCGTTCGATACAGGCGCATTC
>DATEGV010000326.1:0-3163 GCA_035279925.1 Ktedonobacterales bacterium
GATTCGACTGGCGCGCGTCGCCCTATCCCTTCCCCGTACCAGGAGAAGGGGGCATTCCGAGCGAACCGCGCTCTCGCGGTAGACCCCTGAGAGCGCGCCGTTGGCTCCCATGACCTGGCGACTCAAACACCAACCGCTACGTGGAGGCGAGCATGTGGAACCGCTTGCGCAGCATGTGGACGAGCGGGGATCTCCGTAACAAGATCCTCTTCACCATTGGCATGCTGCTCATCTTCCGGGTAATGTCCTATGTCCCGGTGCCCGGCATTGACCCGTCATCGCTGAACAGTCTGCTGAACTCTTCCACCAAGGGCAAGGATCTGAGCAAGGTCTTTGGTCTGCTCGACACCTTCTCCGGCGGCTCACTCAAGAACTTCTCCATCGTCTCGATGGGTCTGTATCCCTACATCACCGCCAGCATCGTCGTTCAGCTTTTGCAGCCGATCATCCCCAAGATGGACGCGCTGGCCCGTGAGGGCGAAGCCGGCCGCAACAAACTCTCGCAGATCACGCGCTATATCGCCGTGCCGCTGGCGCTGTTGCAGGCGTTCAGCCAGATGGCCGTCCTCGTCAACGCCGGCGCCATCAGCTCCAGCCAGTTCAATCTCTTCAATGGTAGCGCGTTCCTGCCGACGGCCTCCACGCTGATTACACTCACCGCCGGAACGATGTTCCTGGTCTGGCTGGGTGAGCTCATCACCGAGAACGGCATCGGCAACGGCATCTCGCTGATCATCTTCGCGAATATCATGGTCCAGTTCCCGGCGAATATCGGCTCCTCGCTGGTCAGCACCAGCGCCACCGGCGGTGGCCTCAATAACGGCAGCCTGATTACCCTCGCGCTGATCATCGGCGTCGGCCTGGCGATGACCTACTCGATGGTCATGGTGTACCTGGCCCAGCGCCGCGTCCCGGTCCAGTACCCGACGAAGCGCCGCTTCCTCACCGGGGTGCGCTCCGGCCAGCAGACGACGTACATCCCGCTGATGGTGAACAGCGCGGGCATGATCCCGCTGATCTTCGCCAGCTCGATTCTCCTGCTGCCGACGGTGCTGGCCAACTTCCTCTCGTTCAGCACGAACAAGGGCCTGCAAAATCTCTTTACCAACCTCCGGCTCTGGCTAGATACATCGAACTGGTATTACTGGGTGCTCTACGGCGTCCTGGTGGCCATGTTCACGATGTTCTACGCCACCGTCATCTGGCAGCAGCAGAATATGGCGGATAACCTGCAAAAGCAGGGCGCGTATATCCCCGGCATACGCCCTGGTCCACCGACCGAGGAGCATCTCAACCGCATACTCAACCGCATCACGTTCGGCGGAGCGATCTTCCTCGGCCTCGTCGCCGTGGCGCCCGCTCTGCTCCTGACGAGCAATCAAGGCCAGCAGCCCTTGCAGGCAGCCTCTTTGCTGATCGTCGTCGGCGTGGTGTTGGATACGGTCAAGCAGCTCGAAGCGCAGATGGTCATGCGCAACTACTCCGGTTTCCTGGGGTAGCGGTCCGGTACAATAGAGGCAGCGCGGCTCATTGCGGCTTGCGCTGCCTTTCTGACGTTTCTTTCACCTGGGCATTCGGCGCACAATGAGCCTCGATGAGTTCTCATCACAATGGGGTGATGGGGTAGGCCCGACGCTAGGTTAGGGCGTGGGGACGACGCGGAGGACCTCTGAATGAACCTGATTCTGATCGGCGCGCAGGGGAGTGGCAAAGGGACGCAGGCGCAGTTGCTCGCCGAGGAGCTTCGATTGAAGCCCTGCGCCAGCGGCGACCTCTTGCGCGACGCGATTGCGCGGCAGACGCCGGCCGGCCAAGCCGCCAAGCCGTACTATGACCGCGGTGATTTGGTTCCTGATGACATCGTCGCAGACATGATTTTGGATAATCTTCAGCAGTTGGGCGACGCCAAGGGCATTATCCTTGACGGCTTCCCGCGCACGCAGCGGCAGGCGGAGTTGCTGGACCGGCGCCTGGCGTCCCTGGGCGCGCATATTGACCATGCCCTCTACCTCGCGGTCCCGCGCGACGTGCTGCAAGATCGCCTCAGCGGGCGGGTTGTCTGCGCGGCGCACGGCCACGTGTGGAACCTCAAGACGCATCCGCCACGTGTACCCGGCGTCTGCGACCTGGACGGCAGCGCGCTGAGCCAGCGGTCGGACGACACGCCCGATAAGATCACGCATCGCCTGGACATCTTCTTCAATGAGACCATCCACCTCACGGAGTACTATCGCCGGCAGAACAAGCTGGTGCAGGTCAACGGCAACGATAGCGTTGAGGTGGTCCACGCGCAGATCCGCGCTCGCCTCGGCGTCGAACGGGCGCCGGCCTCCGTTCAAAACGAGCAGAGCGCCGCGAACGGCTAGGAAAGGAATAGACAGGCGACATGGCAATCGCGTATCGCAGCAAGACCGAGATCGAGGGCCTCCGGCGCGCCGGGCGCGTGGTAATGGAGATCCTTGAGATTCTGCGCGCCGCGATCCATCCCGGCGTCACGACGGGCGAACTGGACGAGCTGGCGCGCGCCGAACTGGCGAAGCGTGGGGCGACATCGAACTTCGCGGGCTACTCGCCGGTCAAGGGTGTGCCGCCGTTTCCGGGGGTTATCTGCGCCTCCGTGAACGAGGCCATTGTACACGGCATACCGGGGAAGCGCGCCCTTGAAGACGGCGACATCGTCAGCATAGACTTTGGGGCGGTGGTGGATGGCTGGCACGGCGACTCGGCGATCACGGTTCCTGTCGGCGTCGTTGCCCCGGAGGCGCAGCGACTGCTCGATGTCACGCGTGAGGCGTTGCGCCGGGGCATCGCGGCGGCGCGGCCGGGCAAGCGCGTCTTCGACATCACCCGCGCCGCGCAGGGTTACGTCGAGAGCGCCGGCTTCTCGCTCGTGCGCCAGTACGGCGGGCACGGCATCGGCCACACGCTGCATGAGGATCCCTGGATACCCAACTATCTGGACAACTCGCGCCCGAACCCCTTGCTGCGGCCCGGAATGGTGTTCTGCGTCGAACCAATGGTCAACGCCGGGCGCGCGGCGACGCGCGAGCTGAGCGATCACTGGACGGTGGTAACGGCGGACGGTCAACGCTCCGCGCATTTCGAGCATATGGTCGCGGTGACGACCGGCGAACCGGATGTCTTGACGGCGCTCTAAATTGGC
>DATEGV010000327.1:0-8649 GCA_035279925.1 Ktedonobacterales bacterium
TGGTCGAGCCGGAGACGCCCGGCTTCGACCGCGAGACGATGGCGGGCCACGAGCTTGGTCATCGCGCGTCGGACCATGCGCGCATTCTGCTGCGCGGCTGCCGTGTGCCGAAGTCGGCGCTGCTCGGCGAGGCCGGCGAGGGATTCAAGATCGCGATGTCCGCGCTGGATCGCGGCCGCTTGGGCGTCGCCGCCGGAGCGGTCGGCGTGGGGCAGGCGTGTCTGGACGCCTGCGTCTCCTACTCTCGCGAGCGCCGGCAGTTCGGCAAGCGCATCGGCGACTTCGAGATGATCCAGGCGACGCTGGCCGATATGGCCGCGGATGTGGAGGCCGCGCGGCTGCTGGTCTTTCAGGCAGCCTGGCTGATGGACAACGGTCAGCCCGCGACGAAGGCCGCCAGCATCGCCAAGCTCTTCGCGACGGAGGCCGCCGCTCGCGCCGCGTCGGAGGCGGTTCTGCTGCACGGCAATCGCGGCTACTCCAACGAGTTTCCCGTCGAGCGGTATTATAGAGACATCAAAGGGCTGCAAATCTACGAAGGCACGAGCCACATCCAGCGCATCATCATCGCGCGCGAGCTGCTTGGGCGCGACGTGTAAACGAGGGCGAGACCGCCGGCTCGATGGCGAGCCGGTCACATTCCAGCGTAGGAGGGTACGCGCATGACCGATTCCCCGTACTGGAACCCGAAGAATGAGACGCTGCCAAGGGAGGACATTCGCCGGCTCCAGACACACAAGCTGCGGCAGTTGGCGGAGTGGTCCTTCGCGAAGAGCCCGTTTCATCGCCGCCGCTTCGACGCCTCCGGCTTCCGCCCCGAGCAGATCCAGACGCTGGACGACCTGCGCCGCATCCCGATGATGACGCGCGAAGAGTGGATGCAGTCGCTGGTGGAGCAGCCGCTCTTTGGCGACCTGATGACCACCCACCCGACCAACGCCATCCGCTACCATCTGACCTCCGGCACCAGCGGGCGCACTCCCATCCGCGTGCTGGACAGCATGAAGGACTGGGAATGGATCGCGGAGATGTGGTGCTATGGCTTCTGGGGCTTCGGCGTGCGTCCGGAGGACATCGTGTACTTCGCGTTCGGCTACGGCTCGTTCATCGGCTTCTGGGGCGCGCACTACTGCTCGGAGAAGCTGGGCGCGCTAGTGATCCCGGGCGGCGCGCAGACGACGGAGCAGCGGATCAAGCAGATCGTCGAGATGGGCGTGACGACCGTCTGTTCTACGCCGACCTACGCGCTGCGCATGTGGCAGGTGGCAACCGAGATGGGCGTCAACCTCGCCACAGACAGCCGGGTCAACAAGCTGATCCTCTCCGGCGAGCCGGCTGGTTCGATTCCCGCCGTCAAGCGCCAGCTCGAGGAGGCGTGGGGCGCGAAATGCGGCGACACGGCGGGGATGACAGAGGTCGGCACGATTATGATCTTCGAGTGCGCCAACCAGCCGGGCGGCACGCACATCATCGAGGACCACTATATCGAGGAGGTCATCAATCCCGACAGCGGCGAGCCGGTGGGGTATGGGGAGCTTGGCGAGCGTGTGGTTACGTCGTTCGGGCGCGGCTTCATCCCCGTGCTGCGCTACCGCACGAAGGATATGGTCGTCAAAGTGCCGAGTACGATGTGTACCTGTGGCCGCACCACGGACCTGTACGACGGCGGCATTCGCGGGCGCTGGGACGACATGAAGCTGATTCGCGGGACGAATGTGTATCCCCGCGCGGTCGAGTCCATCGTGCGCGAGTTCGACGCGATTGACGAGTTCCAGATTTACATTTCACGCGAGGACGGCATCCGCGACGAGATCGCGATCAAGGTGGAGTTGAAGCCGGGCCGCGAGGCGGAGTGGCCGGCCCTGGAGACGCGCCTCTTGAAGTCGCTGGCCGACGCGCATGAGGGGCTGCGCTTCCTGATCGTCTTGATGGAGGCGAACAGCCTGCCACGCTTCGAGCTGAAGGCGAAGCGGCTGGTGGATGTGCGCCCGGTCGCGGTGTATTAGGATTGACCTCACCCCCTGGCCCCCTCTCCCATGAGGAGAGGGGGAGCAAGAGGAGAGAACCTCACCCCCTGGCCCCCTCTCCCATGAGGAGAGGGGGAGCAAGAGACGATACGCCATAGAGGAGACGCATTCTATGAACGACACCGATCTGCTGGGCCGTCCGCTCACGCACGCCGAACGCGAGGCGATGAACGTGTATCAGACGCTGAAAGCGCTGGCGAAGCGCGACGATCTGCCGCCCTGCGCGGCGCGCAATGTCCGCAAGGCGCTGGCGGCGATGTGGCAGGTGACGAACGACCTCGATCTGCAATTCGAGCAGCTCTATGACCTGGGGGTATAGGGACGGGTAACACAGAGTCACGCAGGGTCACGCAGAGTGGACTTGCGGATCGTCGCTCGCGCCAGTGTCCGCGTGCATCTCGGCGAACACTGCGTGGCGTTTCGAGATGAGCCAGGGCAGCGCCGCGTCAACGACGGTGGCAAGCGAGAGCCACACGAACAGGTGGGCGTTGCCGCCCGGCGCGAACATGATGTAGGTGAACGGGATCCAGAGCGCGAAGAGCCACATGGCGAGAACGGGCGCGGAACCTATCCCCCCAGCCCCCTTCCCGTACCGACGGGAAGTGGGAGCCAGAGCGGAACCTAGTCTGTTAACCGCCATGCGAAACGACTGAACAGGGGAACCGGACCCGAAACGCCGCCGCGCAAGCTCCCCTTCCCTCCGCAGGGGGAAGGGGCGGGTGGGATGAGGCAACAGGCGATTTGATGTGGACGCGGCTGAGTAGCGCGAATGTCTCCCCACGAGCAGCGCGACGAGCGGCAGAACGATGGCGACGTACCAGGGGAAGGTATGCGGGGCGAGCGCGAAGTAGAGCGCCGTCAGCCCCAGCGTCGTCGCCTCGATGGAGGGTCCGCGCCTGATGCGCCAGCGGAGTATCACCCCGCAGAGCGCGAGCGCCGCGATAGCCTGAAGCGCGACGACCAGAGCGTCGCCGCCGCCGAAGAAGCCAACGAACCTGGCGATGGCGACGACGAGGATACCCTGATCGGGGAAGCGTTGCCCCACATAGGTCGCGAGGAAGCCGGTGGAGCGCGAACCGCCGCCCAGGAACGGCAGATAGGCGAGCGCGATGGTTCCCGCCAGTCCCACGTAGAGGGAGCGGTCGCGGCGGCGGCCAATCGCCAGTACGAAGAGCAGTGGGTAGAACTTGGTGAGCGTCGCCAGCGCCAGCGCCACACCTGCGGCGAAACGCGCGCCGCGCCAGCGCTCCTCCGCCAGCAGCAGCGCCAGCAATACCCACGCGACGGCGACGGCGTCAATGTGCGCGTTGCCGGCGAACTCGATGACGGCGATCGGCGACCACCAGTAGAGCAGCGTGAGGCGCGCGTCCAACCCCCGACGGCGAAGCAGCGCGAGCAGCAGCGCCCCGACGATGGCGTCCGACGCGGTGATCGCGGTCTTGACGGCCCAGATGCTCAGCGGCTTGACGAGGTAGACCAGAAAGAAGAACGATTGCGCGCCGGGTGGATAGATTGTCGGCGCGTTCCGCCAGTTCAACATCGGCCAGATCGCGCCGTCCCGCAGCGGGATCAGCGCGGGATCGCTCGGCGTGTGTAGATAGGGGCTGACGCCGTGGGCCAGCAGGTACGGATCCCAGGCGTAGCGGTAGGCGTCGTGTGAGATCAACGGCGGCGTCCCAAAGACCACCGCGCGGAACACCACCCCCGCCAATAGCAGAACGCCCAACTCGACGAGCGCCACGCGCCGGCTCCTTGGCCCGCGCGCGCCGACAATGAGCAGGCAGGCCACCGCATACAACGCGCTCAGTCCAAGCAGTGGCCAGAGCAGCGTCGTGGGATGCGAGAGGAACGTACCGGAGACGGAGTTGACGCGCGCATAGAGCGGCAGGGCCAACAACGCCAGCGCGGCAAGCGCCGGGACGCGCCACCAGACGTTGGCTAGCCGCGCCACTCGCCGGCCCGCGCGGGTGACGGTTGTAGCCGCGTCGTTGTCGTGAGGCGCGCTATCGTCGCTCAATGTGTCATCGAGTGGGCGCGATCGGAGATCCTGAGCCATAGCGCCTATCCCACCTGGACCGGCACGACATGGTAGCCGGTCGCGCCCGCCGGCACCGTGCCCTGCTGCCGCGGCGTCTGTAAGGCTCCTGTCCCATCCGTCGCGCGGACCATCAGTTTGTACTTGCCGGGCGTCGTGGGCGTCCAGTCCCATTCCCAGAGCACCCAACTATCCCGCGAGAGCGCGGGCTGGAGGGTGGCCGGCTGCCAGGTCGCGCCGCCGTCCGCGCTCAGCTCGACACCCTGGATGCCGCGCGAACCGGCGAAGGCGACGCCCACCACGCGCACTGGTTGCCCTGTCTTGATATGAGCGCCCATGCGTGGGAAGTCTATGCGGCTGAACGTGTGCAGCGGACCCCAGTACCACCCCTGTTGCTGATAGAAGCCCTTGACGTGATGTTCGACGACCTCGATGCGCGTGAGCCACTTCGAGCTATGCTCGCCATAGTAGTTCGGGATGAGTATTCGCAGCGGATAGCCATGACGCGAAGGCAGAGGCTCGCCGTTGATCTCCCAGGCTAGCATCGCGCCGTTGGCGATGAGGTCATCCAGCGCCTGACCGGATTGGTAGCCGTCCGCTGAGGTGAAGACGATCTCTTTGCCGGAGGGCGTTGCGCCACCACGGTCGGCGAGCAGCGCCTCGAGAGTGACGCCGCGCCACATAGCGTTACTGATGAGAAAGCCGCCGACCGGATTGGAGATACATTCAAGCGTGATGGCTCGCGTCACCTGTGGGAGCGCCTGTAAACGCGCAAGGTCGTAGCGCGCCGGCGATTTCACGAGACCGCCGACATCAAGCGCCCAATCAGAAAGTGTGATGTTGGGGTCAATCACGTTCTTGGTGACGAGATAGAACTCGCTCGTCGGCGTGATCGGCGCGACGGTCCCGCCGGAGAGTGGGCCGGTCGCCATGCCGTCGTAATGCAGCGTCGAGCGTGAGAGCAGCGAGCGCACGAGTATGCCGGCGCCGGTCGCGCCGACGATGAGTCCGCCGCCGCCGACGGCTGCCGAGCGCAGCAGCAGCGACCGCCGCGTCGGGTTGGCAGGCGTCAAGTCATCGGCCTCCGCTGTCTGCCCGCCACGCCGCGCAATCCGTGAGAGCGCCGGGCCGGCGTTGACGAGCAGCGCGTGATAGGTGAACGCCAGCGCCGCACCGTACAACGCGAAGATAGCCGCAAGCCCGATGATCGTGATAGCCCGCGCCTGCACGACGGGATAGCCCATCAGGTTCTCCGCAAGCACCGGCCAGAACACGATGAGCGCGATCAACCAGAGGACCAGGGCAACGCCGCCCGCGATGAGCCATTCGCGCCGTCGGGGCAGCCAGCCGCGCGTCGCTGGCTGCGTGTCGAGCAGGCCGGGATACGCGAGGGCCAGCAGCGCGCCGATGCCGATCTGGCCGAACAACTCGGCGGCGAGCGGCTTAATTTTGCCGAATTGCACGAGCAGGCTCACGAAGGTGCTGGTGTCGAGCGTTGGTAGAATGCGCTCGGCCAGGAGCTCCGGCAGCGTAATGATGCCGGCGGTCTGACGGAGCGCCAACATCAGCAGCGTGGCGGCGAAGGACGCGACGACACCGGCGGCGAGGGCCGGCGCAATGGTGCCCGCGCTGAGCCGCGACCGCTTTGCCATGCGGGTGAGGCGAGCGGGAGTGTGTCGCGCTACCATACGAAGTCTCCTTGTGTGTACCAGCGATACTCCCACGGGCGGCGGTCGCGCAACGTGTCGGCGGCCGCGCGCAGATCGAGATGGACGGCGCAGGCGAGCACGCCGGGGGTGTACTCGACCATCCGCCCGAAGCGCCGGACCGGCAGCCCGCGCATCCTCAAAGCGCGGACGTGTCGCGCCTCGCAGACACTATACAGATCGGCGCGTCCGCGTTCCAGCGCCCACCGCGCGATGCCGCGTTGCAGATGCTCGGCGGCGCCGCGACCATCGGCGTCACGACGACCGCGCAGGGCGGGATGGACCACGAATCGCGACACCTCGAAGGCGCGTGTGGACTCCAGTCGCAGCGGCCCGCCGTCCAGCAGCGCGGCGAACTCGCGCGCCAGCATGAAGTTGTCGCGCGGCAGCAGCAGGCGCGCATAGCCCACGATGTGAGGCGAAGTGATTCGGCTCTGCCGAACGCCGTCAGCGGCCAGCACGACGAGGTGCGTGGCGGCGGCGTCGCAGCGGTCATGCTCGCGGCCACAGGCGCACTCCGGCACCCAGGCAAGCTCGCGCGCGAACACGTCGGCGCGGAGTCGCTGCGCCGACGCCAGCAACCGCGTGTCGGCGGGCGAGAGTACGCGGAAGGTATAGCGGGGGTGAAATAGGTGGGCGGGCGCGCTGTGCGCGGAGCCGCGCGTGTTGGGAGCGGCTGACTCAACGGAACGGATGGGCATCTACAAACTCCACTTGCTGCCGCAGCCGGCGCACTGCGACCAGGGGGTGTCACTCTCGAAGGCGGCGCGGAACGCCTGATAACGCGCGCCGTTCCAGATATCCTCAAACGACTGCTCGAAGGCGTTGCCAAGTTGGCGCTCGCTGCGCGGTCCCGGATGGAAGGGCGAGAAGCAGCAGGAGAAGACGTTGCCGTGCGCGGTGATATAGGCCAGCGCGTATGGACGATGGCAGCCGGCCCATGGGCGCGTCGTGGCCGGCTCATCGCCGCGTGAGAGATAGGTCATTGGCGTGCTGGCGCCGGTCGCGGCGAAGGTGATGCCCAGCGCGCGGCAGCTTTGTTCCGCCCGCGCGATCAGTTCGCGCTCGCGTTCGCGCGTCTGGTGGAAGATGGCCTGATCCTCGGTGGCCAGCCCCTGTCCAAAGTAGATGAACCGCTGCACGTAGACCTCACGCACGCCGGACTCGGCGGCGATGTCCACCAGTTCGGGCAGCTCCTCGATGTTCTCGCGCATCGCGGTGAACCAGAGCGATGTGCGCGGCGTCTGGGCGCCCAGCGTCGTCTTGAGCTGCTCGAAGGCGCGCAGGTTGCGGACGATGTGAGGCAGCGCCTTGCGGTTCACGCCACGGATGCGGGCGTACGTGTCGGGTCGCGCGCCATCCACGGAGACGCGCAGCTCGTTGAGGCCGGCGGCGATGAGCGCCCGCCCGCGAACCTCATTCAGCAGCAGCCCGTTCGAGTTGAAGAGGACATATGCGCCGCGCGACCGCAGGTATGCCACGATCTCCGGCAGCTCGCGGTTCATCAGCGGCTCGCCCAGGCCGTGCAGCACGACGCGTTCCAGCGCGGGAAACTGGTCGGCGGTGTGGCGCACCTCGTCCAAAGTAATGTCGCGGTCGGCCTCGCGTCCAAGATGCGTGCGCGGGCATTGATCGCAGCTTTCATTGCAGCGCGACGTGCTCTCGATATAGAGCTCGCGCGGCAGCGGCAGGCGGCCCGTGGGCCCTGAAGCCAATTCGGCGGTGTTGCGCGTGGGCAGTGTGGTAGCCAAGAGACGATTCCTCATTTCGTTATACAGCGTGAGTTGCCAGGAGGCGGACCTCACCCCCCAGCCCCCTCCGCTGCACTCTGGCGCCGGCTGGGCAACGCCGGACGTTGCTCGTCGCGCCTGGCGGCGCTCGCGCCGTCGTGCCCCACGAGGAGAGGGGAAGCGGGAGACGCGGAGTCGTGCCCCACGAGAAGCGGGGGAGTAACCGCGCGGAGTGTGGCGAGTGTGCGCGGGGCGAGCGATTCGTCGGCTTCGAGCGCGTGACGCAGCCGATCGAGGTCCGTCAGCTCGTCTACATCGAAGGCGGTCTCCAGCAGCGCGACGGCGAGGTGTTGGCGGCGGGCAAGCGCGAGCGTCTCATCGCGGACCGTTGCCGTGCTCATGTGAACGCCGGTGAAGAGGTCGGGCGGCTCTGGACGCAGGCGCAGGCCGATCAGGTAGTAGCCGCCGTCTTCGGCTGGACCAAGCGTGACATCATGCGTGTCCAGCGCCGCGAACGCGCGCGTCGCCACGTCGCTCGGCGCCTGCGGCGAATCCGAGCCGAGGATGACGAGGCGCTCGTGTCCGCGCGCGGCGGCGTCACAGGTGATGGCGTAGAGTCGCGCGGCGAAATCGTCGCCCCGCTGGGCATACAAGCGCGCGTCGTCGCCAAGGATCGGCCGCAGCGAGGGCAGGCCAGGCGCGTAGGACCAGGATAGCGTGTACCCGACACGGCGGCTCGCGTTCTCGAACCGCTCCCGCAGGTCCAGGAGGAACGACCGGTAGAGGTTCGCGGCGTTCTCGTGGCCGATGGCGGCTCCAAGGCGTGTCTTTGCCGCGCCGGGTTGCGGGTACTTCGCAACGATCACCAGCGCGTCACGGGAGGCAGTCGCGTCGTGTGGGAACGCAGGCCGCCAGCGCGCGTAGCGACGGATTGTCGTGAGGATGGATCGGCCGGCCATCACCCCCGCGCGCAGATTGCCCGATACCTTGGAGACGCCCCCGGCGCGGCGATGGTAATTGACAGGCGTCTCGGCGACGCGATAGCCCGCGCGCGCCGCCTTGACGAACATCTCGGTGGTCCAGCCATACGTGCGCTCGCGCATATCCAGCGCGAATAGGTCAGCGCGGCGAATTGCCTTGACCGGGCTAAG
>DATEGV010000328.1:0-11940 GCA_035279925.1 Ktedonobacterales bacterium
TCTGGATTGACAAGCCGGAGGCGCGCGGCATGACACAGATGGCCGCCGCGCTGAACGAGGCGCACAACGTCATTGGACGCTGGCTGATGGCGCCGCCGGAGCCGGGCCAGGCTCCGCGCCATGAGTGTTTCCCGCCGGTCATCGTGAACATTACGGACGCGGAGGATAACGGCGCCGGCGACCCGGTGGCGCTGGCGAACTTCATCAAGGGGCAGGGCACATTGCAGGGCAACAACCTGATATTTACGTGCCACCTGACCAGCCAGGGCCGCCAACCGTGCGTATTTCCGGCCAGCACGATGGAACTGATGCAACTCCATCCGGGCGCCACCAAGATGTTCGACATGAGCAGCGTGATCCCGGAGGCCCTGCGCGAGAAGGCGAAGACCGTCACCAACGGGCGCGATGTGGCGATGGGCTCACGCACGTTCGTCTACAACGCCAACGCCGATCTGCTCGTTCGCTTTCTCAAGTGGGGAACCGTCGGCACCGCCGGCCTGGAGTAACGCTCCGTCCCGCGCCGGCTCGCGGTCTGGCGAGATGGTGGCGCGCTCCGGCGCATCGCCGGTTGTCGCTTCCTTGCCAGCACTGTCCATGAGGAAGGGTACTTAGATGGCATCATACCGAGCGCAGCCGCCCGCTCAGCCACAACCTGCACCGAGCGCGGCCGCCAACGACGCGACAATGATGTGGGTGGGCCTCGGCTCCTCCTTTCTCGGCGTCGTCTGCGCCGTGCTGGCGTATCTGAAGGGCGACCAGTCGAGTCAGAAAGTCGCGCTGGCCGTCGCGGTCTTCGCGTTCATCGTGCTCGCGTTATGGATCTGGCGACTACTTGCGCAGCCCCAACCGCGATATGACCCATACGCCTACGGAACGCAGTACGGCGTGGGGCCGGACGGTCTGCCGCGACCGGCGACACCGGATGGCGGTGCGCCCGCGCCGCGCCCGTATATGCCCGTGGCGCCGGCGGCTCCGCTCTATTCGCAGGAAGCCTTGCAGCAGACGCCTATGCGCGCGGCGGAGCCGAACCCGTTCATCAACGATCCGTTGTTCATGCTTGAGGCGCCGGCAAAGAACGTGCGCCGCTTCATCCTCCCCAAAGATCCCGATCGCATGTGTGAGGATGGCTTCGCCTGCGACGCGGCGCACGGAGTCTACGCGGTGACCGACGGCGTCTCGCAGAGCTTCGTCTCGGCGCCGTGGGCGCGCATCGTGGCCAGGGGATTCGCCAGGCAACCGGAGGCGTTCAACGACGAGGCGAGCTTCACCGCCTGGCTGGAGACGCGCGCGACCGAGTGGCGCGACTGGATGACGAACACGTGGATGGCGACCCTCAACGAGCAGCGCCAGAAGCGCGGCGAGCGCCCCGGCGACTGGTCCGGCGACATCGAGGACAAGGGCGCGCAGGCTACGCTGGTCGGACTCGCGCTGCGCCGCTCTGGGAAACAGATGGAGGCGCGCGTGCTTGCCATCGGTGACTCGCAGTTCCTGCTGTTTCACCGCGACGGCAAGGCGGGCTACCACCTGCGTGGCGCGTTCCCGCTAGAGAAGCCTGAGGATTTCAGCCTGAATCCAGCGACCCTGCTGACGCGGCGCGATCCGCGTCTGGCCGCCTTCGCCTGGAGCAAACGCCTGGGAACGCGCATCCCCTTACAGAGCGGCGATGTCGTCGTGCTCGCCACGGACAGCGTGGCCAAGTGGCTGATGACGCAGGCGCTACGTGAGCAGCGGCCCGCGCCGGTTGAGGTCGCTGGGCCGACGGGCGATCCCACCGCTGTTGGCGCGGCGGGCGATCCTACGGCGACAGGCGCCGACCCGACACGCGCCACAGGCCGGCTCGATCCCTTTGTGGACGACTGGTCAACGATGCTGACGACGCGCGACCAGGCGGAGTTTGAGCGACTGACACATCGTGAGATACACGCGGGCCGTATGGATGAGGATGACGTGACGGTCGTCGTCATTCCAATTGATTAGGGGTACCAAGCGAATATTCGCGCGCAAGTGAGAGGTGATAGGACGACGCTATGGCGACTACACCGCGACCAACCTGGCCTACCCGCGAAGAATACGATCTGGCGATGCAGGCGTGGACGAGGACACTGAATGACCCGGCCCTGCGCATGGGCGAACTGAGCCGCTCGATGGGCAACCCCCGCCGCTATGGGGGAGCCGCGCTCTACGTCAGCGTCTATAAGATCAGCGATTGGATGGTGCGCTGCTTCACGTCGAACGTCAAAGCCAACACCAACCCACCTAAAGACATCGCCGAACGCTACCAGAAGATCGCACAGTTCACGCAGGCCAATCTCGCCAATGTCTCGGCGTTGATTCCTATTCACTACCTGCCCGATGAGATTCTGGTGAGCGCGAAACGCTGGCCGCTGGTGAAGATGCCGTTTCTGAGCAACGCGCAGCAGCTCGGCAGCTATCTGCAGATCTACCGTGAGGATCGGGCGCGCATGCACGCGCTAGGCGACGCCTGGCGCAAGATCATCCACGAGATGGAGGCGGCGCACTTCGCGCACGGCGACCTCGATCTGACCAATGTACTGGTGCAGCAGCCGATGGGGCAACTCTCGCTGAAGCTGATTGACTACGACAACGTGTACATTCCGGAGCTTGCCGGCGCGGCGCAGACGGAGTACGGCCATGAGGCGTTCCAGCATCCGGCCTTCCAGCCGCCGAACAAGCGGCCCTATGATGAGCGGATGGACCGTTTCTCGGCGCTGGTGATCTACCTGTGTATCCGCGCGCTCGAGCTGCAACCGTCGCTGTACAAGGATCTGGGGGCCGACGAGTCGGAGCGCCTGCTGATGACGCGCGGCGACTACGATCAGCCCGGCCTGACGACGAGCAACATCCAGCGGCT
This sequence comes from Ktedonobacterales bacterium, assembly GCA_035279925.1. Lineage (GTDB taxonomy): Bacteria > Chloroflexota > Ktedonobacteria > Ktedonobacterales > JADMIN01 > DATEGV01. The sequence continues at coordinate 2,873 of DATEGV010000328.1, forward strand.
GCAGAAGAAGTGCGGTGGGCAGGTGAAGCCGCTGGTGGACGAGCTGATGGCGTGCCTGAATGAGAAGCGCATGCCCCGCTCGCTGGACGAGATACCGGACCGCGTGGTCGTCCCTTCGGGGCCGGCGTATGTCAATACCGCGCCACAGGGGGCGGGCGCGGCGTCGTACCCGTACATGGCGGCGCCCACGGCCGGCGCGCCGTTGCCTCCGCCACCGATGATGGCGAAGCCGGCGGGTCAGCGGGTGTATCTGAGCGACAACAAGACGGCGGCTCCGATGCCGGGCGACAGGTCGGGAGCGCAACGCGCGCCCGTGCCGAGCCAGGCGCTGCCCAATCGTCCCAGCGGGTATCAACAGGGGCCTTCGCAGACGCCAAACCCCTGGAATCAAGCGCAACAGCCGCTACCGGCGAACACCGGCGGTGGTGGCGTCAGCCCGGGCGTGATGCTCATCATCCTTTTCGTATTGATCGTCGGCGCCATCCTCATCGCTAGCGCGGGGCATTAGCCGCTACCCCGTGGGAGAGACGCTTTTTATGTACACACGACGACGCCGTGTCCTTGGACTTTTCGGGGCCAGCATTCTGGCGCTGTCCGCGCTGCTGCTTCTGGCGCCCACTTCTCAGAGCCTCGCCGATGGTCGGGCTGCGATATTGGCCAGTAAGTCCGCAACGCCCACGAACACCACCTCGGCAACGACGGCGCCGGCGGCAACCGCTACCGGTACGCCGTCGTCCGTGGGGCAGACTGACCATCCCGTGCTGAAGTCGGCAAGTAGCTGCGCCAAAGCGCCTAAACCGTCCGGTAGCAATCCATACATCGAATACTGCTCGCCCGCGTTTGGCGACAACGTAGAAGGGCCCTGGGGAACGCATGTCGGTTTCGTTGTAAGCTTGGGCGGCAAGGTTGTTCAGCAGATTTATCTCTTTGCCGTCTCGCCGGCCGCGAACAATGAGTGTGCGAATATTGGATCCGCTGGCCTCACTTTTCAAAACGGTTCCTTACCAGCGCTGGGCCTGTTGGTGGTGGCATCCATTCACTCGTCTGTCAACCTTTCCTTTGACTGGACTTTTCCCACCAATGACTTTTCAACGACCAGCGATTACTGCCTTGTCCTGGTCTTGCATGGTGGCGACATGGTCGCAAGCTCAACTGGATTCAGTTTGCTCACGGTCAAGCCGCCCTGTGTCGTCATTGTCGCTTCGGGCGATACCCCAGAATGCTCGACAACGCAGCGTTCGCCGCTGGATGTGCTGCAAGGCCAAAACGTGACCATTGCCGGCAAGAACTGGCTTCCAGGCGATCAAAAGCAAGCCATCCATGTCTCACTCGTTTGTGTGCAGGCGCCGCAGGGTAAGACGTGCCCCAAGAATCCGATTGAACCGGACGGGTGGTCTATCAAGGGAACGGGCGCCGACGATATCGGTGGCATATGGAAGCTGGACAATGTCCAGATCCCCAATATCCAGGTCGGAACATACATGGTCCAGGCAAGTATGGCGAGCGACGCGATCACATTTGGCAACTCGTCGCTAGGTGACACACAGACCTTCACGCTTGATATCATGCCACATCCCTGCATCAGCGTGAGCGGTGACTGTGTGTGGAATGGCTCTGGTACGCCTCAGCCGACCCCGAAGGGGAAGAGCGTGGTATTGACCAGCTCCAACTGGTCGCAGGGACCTGTCGCCGTTGCCATTTATCAAAGCTCCGTCACCGATTGCGCGCATCCGAATGAGCGAGCTCAAGTTCAGGCTGCTCAAGAGGCGCACGCGATCGCTGGTACGCCCAATTACACGGTGCCGCTGCCCAGCTCGCTCAAGGTAAATTCGACGTACACCATCTGCGCTTCTGGGATGAGTAGCGTCGCGAGCGCCGGCAAAGTCTACGCAACTCTATTCATCAAAGTTACCAAGCCGGTGACACACCAACCGTTCAGCCTGCTCTCGCTGTTGGGGCTGCTTTTCGCGCTCGTCGGCGCGGGTGTGTATGTGATGACCATGCCGAAGCGCGCGGTGGTCCCACAACCGGTAGGCAGGCGGTAGGAGGGGAACCCGACTCCGACGGCCCAACCCGTCATGCTATCGCGGCGGTTCCTGACCTCACCCCCCAGCCCCCTCTCCCACGAGGAGAGGGGGAGCCGGAGACTAGCGCGTCTAGCTCCGCACGGCGAAGTAGACCGCGCCGGGGTGGGGCACGACGATGGCCGCCGTTGACTGCTCCGGGACGAGTTGGTAGCTCTCGGTGAGCGTCACGCCGATCGCTTCTTCGACGCCAAGCAGACGGAACACCTTCTCGTGGTCGCTCAGCTCTGGGATGGCGGCGTAGCCCCAGCTATAGCGGAGGCCCGCGTTCTCCGGCAGCGCAAGCTCGCGCCGCGCCTGGTTGTTCACGTAGTCCGCCATCGCCTCCGCCATCTGCACGCTCAGGCCGTGGACGAAGTACGCCTCGCTGTACTCGCCCGCCGCCTGCATCTTCTCCGTCACCTCCGAGGCGCGGTCGCCCATCGTCACGACCTGGAACCCGACGACGGCCGGGTCGCCATTCGGGGTTGCGAAGTAGTCGCTGAGGCAGAGACGCTCGCCGCCGGGCTGGCGCGGGAAGGAGAAGCGCTCGACCTCACGGCCCGTGCCGGCGGGATCGAGGATGATGAGGTCGTTGCCGTCTGGCCGGCAGGGGAAGAAGCCGTAGACGGCGCGCGGATGTAGATAGCGACGCTGCCGGGCCTCGCGCAGCATCGTTGCCAGCCGTGGCTCGAACTGTTCGCGCACCAAACGGTTGAACTCCTCGCCGTGCGCCACACCGCCCCAGCGGCCCCGATAGAGCGCGTTCATGTCCAGGCAGGCGGCGACATCCTCGATGGCGACGCGATCCAGCACGCGCGGCCCCCAGAAGGGCGGCGTCGGCGCCGGGGCCGGCTTCACGTCGGAGCGTTGGGGCAGCGTCGGGGCCGATTCTTTGGCGCTGGCGCGTCGGGCCTCCGCCTCGCGCGCGGTGTAGCCCTCCTCCACGACGCGCTCCAGCAGGACGGCGCGCTTCTCCGGCTCGCTGAGCTGGTCCATGATGTCCAGCCCCTCGAAGGCGTCACGCGCGTAGAAGACACCTGAGCCATATGGCTCTGAGTGGCCATCGTCGCCGACGAAGAGGATGCGCCGGCCGTAGGCGCGATTGATCGCCGCGCCCCCAACGATCACGGGTACGCGCATACCGCGCCGGTGCAGCTCCTCGACACAGAGCGGCATCTGCTTCGAGGTGCTCACGAGCAGCGCGGAGAGGCCGATGGCGTCGGCGTTCACCTCGACCGCCTTGTCCAGAATTGTGTTGAGCGGCACCTGCTTGCCGAGGTCGTAGACGGTGTAGCCGTTGTTCGAGAGGATCGTGTTGACAAGGTTCTTGCCGATGTCATGCACATCGCCGAAGACCGTCGCCAGCACCACACGCCCCTTGGTGTAGCCCTCCGTGCGTTCGAGATACCGTTCGAGATGAGCGACCGACTTCTTCATCACCTCGGCCGATTGCAGCACGAACGGCAGAATGAGCTCGCCCGCGCCGAACTTGTCGCCGACATCCTTCATCGCCGGCAGCAGGACATTGTTGAGCACATCCACGGCGGCGGCTGAGAGCGCGCTCGTCGTCTGCCAGCCCTCCTGCGACTCGCCAGGCGCGGGCGCGCCCGCCGGGCGAAGCGGGGCGCCGGGGCTGCCCGGCTCGACTCCCGCCTCGCGTCCCGCCACGGAGGCGTCAATCAGCGCCTCGATGCCTTCCTTCTTCCGGTGCAGAATCTGGAAGTGGATACGCTGGTCCAGCGACATCCCCTCGGTCGGGTCGGCCTGCTCCTCTTTCTTGAGCGTGTCGCCGTGCGCCTCGTAGTACGCGATGAACGCCGGCAGCGCGTCCGGCGAGCGATCCAGCAGCAGATCGTCGCAGAGGGCGCGCTCAACCTCAGGGACCTCCGCGTACGGCGTGATATGCGCTGGATTGACGATGGCGGCGTCCAGCCCGGACCGCACCGCGTGATACAGGAACACGCTATTGAGGGCTGCGCGCGCGTGCGGCTTGACGCCGAAGGAGACGTTGCTGACGCCGAGGATTGTCAGCACGCCGGGTAGCTCGGCTTTGATGCGCCGGATGCCTTCTAGTGTTTGCAGCGCGCTGTCACGCAACTCCTCCTGCCCCGTCGTGACGGGGAAGGTCAGCGCGTCGAAGAGCAGCGACTCCGGCATTAGGTCGAATTCTTGCGTGGCGATGTCGTGGATGCGCCGGGCGATGGCCACCTTTTTGTCGGCGGTCTTGGCCATGCCTTCCTCGTCAATCGTGAGCGCCACCACCGCCGACCCATGCTCGCGGGCCAGCGGCAGCACCGCGTCCACCCGCTGCCGCCCGTTTTCGAGATTGATCGAGTTGATGACGGCGCGGCCGGGATATGTCTCCAGCGCGACCTTGATGACAGACGCCTCGGTGGAGTCAATCACCAGCGGCGCCTCGATGCCCATTTCGAGCTTCTTGACGGTCAGCCGCATCTGGTCAGCCTCGTCCGGCCGCTCGGTCAGCGCCGTCTGCACGTCCAGCGTGTGCGCGCCGCCCTCAACCTGCGCGCGCGCCACTTGCAGCAGCACATCGTAGTCGTCGGCCAGCAGCGCCTGCTTCACCTTCTTGCTGCCCTGCGCGTTGACGCGCTCGCCCACGATCAGCGGCGCCGGGTCCTGCGTGAGGGAGGTCGCGTGGACGGCGGAGGCGACGAGCAGCTTGCCGCGCTGGAGCGCCGCGCCGTCGAAGCCAGCCAGCCGCGTCTGTGGGCGACCCCGCCGCTCGCTCGAAAGCTCAGCGAGATGCGCCTGGATCGCGCGGATGTGGTCGGGCGTGGTTCCGCAGCAGCCGCCGATGATGTTCACACCGAACTCGCTCACAAACTGGGCAAGCTGCTCAGCCATCGGCTCCGGCTGCATCGGGTAGACCGCTTTGCCGCCGACGTTGAGCGGCAGCCCGGCGTTCGGGATGGTCGAGATGGGCAGGGGAATGCTCTCCGTGAGGTAGCGCACCGGCTCGCGCATGTGCTCCGGGCCGGTCGAGCAGTTCAGTCCGACGATGTCCACGCCCAGGTGGTAGACGATGGTGGAGGCGGCGGCGACATCGGTTCCCAGCAGCATGCGCCCGCTCGTGTCCAGCGTCACCTGCGCCTGGATGGGCAACGTGCGCCCGGTCTGCGCGAAGGCGCGGCGGATACCGGCGATGGCCGCGCGGACTTCGAGAATATCCTGGCTCGTCTCGATGAGCAGCAAATCCACACCGCCCTCGATCAGCGCCGCCGCCTGCTCGCGGTACTGTTCGGCAAGCTGCTGGTAGGTAATGTTGGAGAGCGAGGGATCATCAGAGGAGGGGAGCATGCCGGTGGGACCCATCGAGCCGGCGACGAAGCGGGGGCGGTCGGGCGTGCTGAACTCGTCGGCGGCGGCGCGGGCGACGCGAGCGGCGGCGGCGTTGATCTCGCGCGTGCGGTCGCCGAGCTTGTAGTCGTCCAGCTTGAGCCGTGTTCCGGTGAAGGTGTCGGTCTCCAGCACGTCCGCGCCGGCGGCCAGATACGCGCGATGGATGTCGCGGATGGCGTCGGGCCGGGTCACGGCGAGCACTTCTGGGCAGCCGTCCTGGGAGGCGCCGCCGTAGTCCGCCGCGCTCAGTCCCAGATTGAGAATCTGCGTGCCCATCGCGCCGTCGTAGACCAGCACGCGGCGTCGCACCTCATCCAAATATCGGCTCTGTATCGTCATGATCTGTCCCTCCTCAGCGCATGCGCCATAGCGCGCGGTGTCAGCCGCGTTGTTTTCTGATCTTATTTTATAACGAACATTCAATTGAAAATCAAGTGATCCGGGCGATATGATATGGATGATGGGCAAAAGCCGGTTCATAGAGGGGGAGATGCGATGCCAGCACGGGCGGGTAAACGTGAGGCGGAACGCAAAGCGCAGGTACTGGCCGCGGCGCGGACCTGCATCGTCGCCCTGGGTTACGAGCGCGTCACCATACGCGACATCGCGGAGGCGGCCGGGGTCAGCACCGGCACGGTCGTGTTCTACTTCCGCGAAAAAGAGAGCGTTCTCGAAGCGGCGCTGCTCGGCAAGATTCAGGATACGGGGATCGCCTTTCGCGCGGCGCTGGAGGGGGCGCCGTCGGCGCGGGAACGGCTACAGCGGCTCGTCGAGGCCAGCCTGCCCGCGAACGACGAGGTGCGCGATGAGTGGCGGCTGTGGCTGACTTTTTGGGGCGAGGCCACCCGCAACGGCCGGCTGCGCGCCGTGAGCGAGCGCCAGCACCGGCGCTGGACGCGCTTTCTCGGCGGGATCGTGCGCGAGGGGGTAACCGCCGGCGAGTTCGCGCCCGTGGATCCCGAGGCGACCTCGGCGCAGATCGCCGCGCTTATTGATGGGATGGCGGTGCAGGCGACGCTCGGCAATCCGACCCTGTCGGCGGACCGGATGCGCGTGTTGTGCCTGGACGCGCTGCGCCGCCTGCTGCCAACGCCATAAGCTCACGACGAGAGTCAGACGGGAGGCACAGAAGCTGCTACTCGGAGAGCGCCGCCACCAGCTCGCGGCAGAAGTCGGGAATGTCCTCGACGACGCGGCCCCACACCACGTTGCCCTCGCGAAACGCCGGCTCATCGGTCCAGACGCCGCCCGCGTTCTCCAGATCGTCCTTGACGCCGCGCGACCCCGTGAAGCGCATGCCCCTGACGATGCCAGCGGAGGCGGCCACCCAGCCCGCGTGGCAGATGAACGCGACGACTTTGCCGGCGGCGTGGCATTCGCGCACGAGCCGAAGCATGTGCTGATCGCGGCGCATCTTGTCGGGCGCCCACCCGCCCGGCACAACGATGCCGTCTAGCCGCGACGACTGCACCTCGCTGGAGGCGACTTCCGGCGTCGCCGTCAGGCAGTGCTTCGCCGTCACAGTTCGCATGTCCGAGCCGATGATGAGCGCGGTCGCGCCTTCCTCGCGCAGTCGCATTACAGGTACCCAGAACTCCAGATCCTCGAAGCCTTCAGCCACGAAGACGCCGATGGTCTTGCCGGTCAGTCGCATGGATTGCCTCCTACCGAGGTGACTCGCTACTCCGCGTCCTGGAAGAACGCGCGCACCCGCGCGATGTCGCTCACACGCCGAGCCGGCGGCAACGCGGCCAGCACCTGCCGCCCGTAGCCCTTCGTGTGCAGCCGCGTGTCCAGAATCGCCATCACGCCGCGGTCGTCCTTCGTCCGCAGCAGGCGCCCGATGCCCTGCTTCAAGCGCAGGATCGCCAGCGGGAGCACGTAGTCGCCGAACCAGTTCTCACCAAGCTCCTTCATTTTCGTGATGCGCGCCTCGTTCACGGGATCGTCCGGCGGGTCGAACGGCAGCTTATCCACCGCCACCAGCGACAGCGCCTCCCCCGCGACATCTACGCCCTCCCAGAAGCTTTTGAGGCCGAAGAGCACCGCGCCGCCCGGCGTCGGCTCGCCATTCAGCGCCGCCACCTCGACCTCCAGATCGCGCTCCCGAAACTGGCGCAGCATCTCGATCCGGCTGATATGCGGCCCCTGGAAGATCGGCCAGAAGTCTTCGTCAAGCAGCGTCTGTTCCAGCCGTTCGTAGACCCCGCGCAAGGCGGCCTGGCTGCTGAATAGCAGGAACGCGCGCCCGCGCGACGCCTCGACCAGTTGGCGCATCTCCTCCGCCAACTCATCCAGGTACGGGCCGCTGGCGGCGCCGTAAGCAGGCTCACGGCGCATGCGCGGGACGTAGAGCAGCGCGTTCTCCGGGTAGTTGAAGGAGAGCGGCAAGACCTTCTCAACCGCCTCGGTCAGTCCGACGCGCTTGCGGAAGAAGCGGAAGTCGTTGTTGACGGCGAGCGTCGCCGAGGTGGCGACGGTGCTGATCTTGTCGAAGAGCTTCTCGCGTAGCAGTTCCGTCACGTCCAGCGGCGCCGCCGACACGCTGAGTTGCGGTTGCGACCGCCGACCACGCCCACCGCTCTGCTCGACGTAGTACACCCGCTCTTCTGGATGCTGCTCCCCGAAGACCAGGCGCAGGTCCGCCGCGAGCGAAGTCGTGCGGCTCACCAGCTTCTCGTAGAGCTTCAGCTCCTTGTCGTCCTGGTTGTCCGGTCGCTTGATGCGCAGACTGCTCGCCAGCGCGTCTATCGCCGTCGCCAGGCTCAACCCCTCCGCAAGCGGCTGCTCGAGGTGCTGCCGGCCCTTCGCGTCAAGGCGCACCGCCAGCCTCAGCGCGTCCCACGCGCGCGAGTTACGCTCGGCGGCGGCGGCCAGCTTCTCCCCGTCCACGTTCGCGCGCAGCCGTTTCTGCGCGAAGAGGCTCGCTACGCGCCCCTCGGAGACGGTGACGGTGAAGGCGCGCGTCGCCTCCTCTTCGAGGTGGTGCGCCTCGTCAATCACGATCACATCGCGCTCCGGCAGCAGCCAACCGTCCATCGCCGCGTCCAGCAGCAGGAGAGTATGGTTGACGACGATCACCTGCGCGTCGCGCGAGCGGTCGCGCATCTTGCGGACATAGCAGGCGTTGAAGTGTGGGCAGCCGCGCCAGGCGCATTGGTCGCCATCGGCGGCGACGTGCGCGCGGACCTCCGGTTTCAGCGGCACGCGCAGCAAGTCAAGGTCGCCGTCCCAGCCGGAGTCGTCGTCCATCTGATCCAGCATCGCCGTGAAGTCGCGCTCCTTGACGAACTGCTGGAATCCCTGCTCCTCCTCCAGTCGGTCCAGGCAGAGGTAGTTGCCCATGCCCTTGACGAGCGCGGCGTGAAACGGCTTGATGTGTTGCTGGACGAAGGGGATGTCCTTGTAGAAGAGCTGCTCTTGCAGCGCCTTGTTGGCCGTGCTGATGAGCGCGACCTTTTCGGAGCGCACGATGGGAAGCAAGTAAGCGAGCGACTTCCCAGTCCCGGTCCCGGCCTCGACTACGAGATGCTCGCCGGTCTCCAGCGCGTTGGCCACCCGCCGCGCCATCTCGAGCTGCGCGGGCCGCTCGTCATAGCCGGGCAGGGCGTCGGAGAGCGCGCCACCGGCGCGCAGATCGGA
>DATEGV010000329.1:0-2707 GCA_035279925.1 Ktedonobacterales bacterium
CCCTGGCGGGGCTTGTGGCGCTGGGCGCGCTGACGATGATGTCGCTTGGCTTCGTCGCGGGCAGCTTCGCGAAGACGCCGGAGGCGGCGCAGTCCGTCATGTTCCTGGTGAGCTTTCCGATGATGTTTCTGGGTGGCTCATACTTTCCTACGAGCAATCCTCCGGCGTTCCTGGCCCCGGTCATCAAAGCGATGCCGCTGAGTTATCTCAACGACGCGCTGCGGCAGATCATCAACAACGGAGCCGGGTTCGCGGGGGTGCAACACGATGCGCTGATTCTCGTCGCCTGGATGGTCGCCGCCTTGCTATTCTCGACGCGCGCCTTCCGCTGGGCATAGCGCCGGCTGCGCGCCATCAACACCTCCACGCTCCCCTCCTCCGAATGGCCGGACCGGGGGAGCGTAGCGTTTGGCAGGCGCCGAGACGACGCGACACACCGTGTCCTTGACGCGGGGCGGTCCATAGTTCATACTTCCCTTTGTGAATCGTTGGATACGGCGACCGGCACGGCGTGGCCAATCGTTGTTGTCCGAGCTTCCGCGAGCGCGGCAACGAATTGCAAATATTGGCGCCCGACAGTCGCATCTCTGGCGCGAACCTTGCGGGAAACGTCTCGGTCTGGAAGGCGGGAACGTCTCACAGTTGGACGGCGAACCACGGGTCAGGCGTGAGATATCCGCCCGAACAGACGTACTACTTTGGGCGACCCGAAAGACAAGCAACCGCATACGTGGTAACTGGCGCGACGGCCGCAACGTGTAAAGCAGGCGTCGCGGGCCGATCACTATGTTTGCGGCTAATACTAACACTGCGCAAAGGCGTTGCAAACGAATCGCAATCGAAGCACGTGTGTCTGGCGGTGTGTATCTCGCGACGTATCTCCTGGTGGAGCGCCCGCGCGAGAGATCGCCGCTATGAGCGCGTGGCGCGCGCGCGCCTACGAGATCGCAAGAAATCGGGGCTGGTGTTCTGTGAAGCGAGGGGAGACGCCCATCCTGTAGCTGGCTAATACTTCCGTAAGAAAAGTAAGACGTTCTGTACGGAAAAAGTCAGGTGTTTACCTGATGCGGTCCCTTCTTGGACTGTGTATACTGCGGCTAAGGATGAACAAATAGTGTGCATGAGCAGGTTCGCTCTGTAATGGGGATAGCGCGATAAGCTATCCGACCAGAGTCCGGGTCCGCTGCGAGACCCGGCAGAATGGAGTGCGCGAGATGGCTGCGACACGACCAGAGATGCTCGACCGCACCGCTGAGCGGCTTTTGCGGGAAGCGTTCGAGCAGGAGGATGTTCAAGCAGGCGCTGTAGTGGTTGGGGCGCCGACCGTGAGCCGCGCCTCAACCCTGGACGATGTGCCCGAACCCACCGACGCCGAGCTTGCGGAACTGAGTGCGGCGGAAGAGGACGCGCTGTATGGGAAGGGCGCTGGCCACTACGGCGGCGCTGATGGCAGTGAGGATGCGTTCCAAAGCTACCTCCACGACATACGTGGCCTCTCGTTGCTCTCGCATGAAGAAGAGATCATCCTGGCGAAGCGCTCGCAGGGTGGGGATTCGCGAGCGCGCCGGCGACTGATCGAGGCGAATCTGCGGCTCGTGATCGCCATCGCCCGCCGGTACACCAACTCCGGCGTGCCGCTGATTGACCTGATCCAGGAAGGCAATCTGGGCCTGATGCGCGCGGCGGAGAAGTTCGATTGGCGCCGGGGCTGCCACTTTGGCACCTACGCCACATGGTGGATTCGCCAGGCCATCAGTCGCGCCGCCGGTGAACAGTCACGCCTGATCCACCTCCCCGAGCATGTCGCGACTCGCTTGCGCAAAGTGCGTCGCGTCGCCTCGCAGCTCTCCCAGGAGAATGGCGGCGACCCGCTGACCGAGCAGATCGCGACCGCCGCCGGCATGCCCACCGAAGAGGTGGATGACCTGTTGCACGTGACGGAGCAGCCCGTCTCCCTGGACGCGCCAGCCGACACCGACAATCGCCTCTCGCTCGCCGACACCCTCGAAGACCCCGGCATTCAGGCGCCGGCCGACATTGCCTCGCAGCATCTCCTCGGCGAAGAACTGCACCGCGCGCTCTCCTCGCTCACCGCCCGCGAGCGCTCCGTCGTCATCCTACGCTACGGCATCGGCGACGGCCGCAGCCGCACGCTGCTGGAGGTCGGCAAGGAGCTTGGCATCTCACGCGAGCGAGTGCGCCAGTTGGAGATGGTTGCCCTGGCCAAGCTGCGCACCGCCAGCGCGACCCATTCACTGCGCGAGTGCGTCTAGCGTTCGCACCATCTCAAGTCATCGCGACACTCCGGGGGAGCAGGTTACACCTGTTCCCCTACTTTGTGTCCCGCGCGCCGATTGACTGCCTCGAACATTTGAGCTAACATATACGGCAATCAACCGCGCGGAGCGCGGTCGCTTCACCCGTATCCCGTTACGCATTGGTCGTATGCCACATAAGCCAGGTAGGAAACGAAAGGTCCAGTCGCGGCGCGGACGCTGGACGCGCTGGCTGAGGAGGCGACGAGATGATGAACACAAAGGCGGCGCTTGCGCGCGGACACATTACGACCTGGGCGGGCACGACGCGCGTCTGGGCTTCGGAGCGAGGCGTGCGCGAGGTGAAGCTCCCTGACTGGCGGCGTGGCATGCCACAGGATGCGCGTGATGAGTCGCGCATCGTCATCGAAGCGGAGTGTGGGACGGCGGCG
>DATEGV010000330.1:0-2573 GCA_035279925.1 Ktedonobacterales bacterium
TGATGTAGATGCGAAACGTGTGCTGTAAGGATGGCTGCGCCAACACGATCGGCGCCCGCAGGATCGCGCGCATCACCTCCACAGGACTGTTCGACCCCATCGGCCCGATGAAGGGCCGTTGCGAGAAGGCGAGCGCCGCCCCGGCCAGCAACGCCACCGTATACCAGGGCAGCCCATACCAGGGACGCAGCGCCAGCCGGCAGGCGACGAAGCCGAGCGTGGTCATCAGCAGCGCCCAACCGATCATCGCGTGTGGTGTGGACCAGCCAGTCTCATCCAGCCCGAAGTTCGTGTGCCAGATGTCGTCGAGGATACCCGCGCACCCAAGCGTCGCCAGGCCCAGGCCGGTCAGCAGTAGCGCGCCGGGAACCTCGAACGGGAGCAGCGGCACGGCGAGACCCGAACCAAACCACTGGCGCAGGCTCGGCGTGAATGTCAGCACGGCGACAAGGTAGGCGGTGATGGCGACCATCGTATAGATGAAGACATGTGGCGGCGCATAGAAGCCGTTGAAGAGATGTGTGGCATGCCAGGCGCCGTCCCAGGTCAGCCCGACGGCGACCGATATGACGTAGAGCGCGAACGTGAAGGTCAGCAGCGCGTGCGCCTGCGCGAGACTCGCCGGGCGGGTCGCCGGCGCCGCGACGGGCGTCGGAGGAGTCATCGAGGCGTGACGCAAGGAAGGTAGCACAGGCGCTCCAGGCATGGTCCCTTTCCTCTCATCACGCTGGCCTATAGGCTCCCCCTCTCCTTGCGGGAGAGGGGGTCGGGGGGTGAGGTCCGATTGAGAACCTGGGCCTTATGCCCCAGTTGTCGCGGTCGGCGTCGCGGTCTTGTTACCCTTGAGAATCTGAACGATCTGGTGCAGGTCGCTCGCGGACTGTTTGATGGCCGTGTGCGCCGCCTTCAGGTCGTTGCGGCAATCCTCGAAGGCCGTCTTATACGTCGTCGGGTCCGTATTATACGTCTGGATGGTCAGCGTCGCGTACTGGCCCTGCGCCGCGTCGAGCTGAGACTCCGCCTCCGAGAGCTGCGCCTGGTAGTCGCTGAACAGGCTGTTGAGCTGCTGCTGCTCGCTGGCGGGCGCTTTGCTGATGGCGTCCTGAATCTTCGGTTGTAGACCGCGCAGCTTGTCCTTGACGTTGGTGGCGATGTCCGCCCACAGGCCAAAGTGGGCCTTGGGCAGCAGAACGGCGAAGATGCGGTAGTTCGCGAAGATGTCCTTGACATCCTGGCGCGCGGTCGTCGCGTCGGTGGCCGCGTCAAGCTGCGCCTTGATCTGCGTCATGTCGGTCTGGCCTTCGCCGGTGTAGCCGAGGAGGGTGTTTGCCTGGTCCTGCGTGATATGGCCCTTGCTCAGCTCGTTGCTGATCGTGCCGGCGGCCTTGGTGAGCGCCGCCTGGCGCGCGGCGATCTGCGCGTCGCCGAACTGGATGATGCACTGCACATTGCCGCCACAGCCTGCGCGCGTCTGCGCGGGCGCGGCGAACGCGGTGACGGGAACCAACACGCCGACAATAAGCGCGGTGAGGGCGCCAAGGCCCAGGGTGCGGCGAAGCGATAGCTTCTTCATAATACTGCTCCTGCTGATGATCTCAGATGTCAGCCGGCGTGGCCGGCGTATGTCGCTGAACCGTTACGGCTGCGTCTCGTTGTCAGTGCTGCTGTCGCCGGCGGCGGTGCTCTGCGCGTTATCCATGCTGGAGACGGCGTTCTGAATCTGCTGATCGGCGTTCTGTAGACTGGAGGTGTCGCTCGAGGACGATCCGCTCGACCCGCCGGTGTTGCCGGAGGTCGTCTGGCCGGTGGTCTGGCCGGTGGTTTGCTGGCCGGCGCCGTTGGAGCCGCCGGTATGATTATGCGCGCCGCGCGCTCCGCAGGCCGCCAGGGCCAGGGTCAGCGTGAGCGCCAGAATCGCGAGCATCGCGAAGCCGCGCCGTCGAATACGTGTGCCCCACCTCATGGGTTGTCTCCTCACTTCTCAGTCTCTCGCTCCGCGCCGCTCAACCGAGCGCGCTCCCGTGGACACTGACGATAGTAAGCGACGCGCCTGAGGAAGTCCTTGGCGGCTGCTTAAAATCCGCTCAGAGAGTCACGAGCGGTCATTCTGGCGCTCGGGTTGCGGTGTATACCCGTTCAACACCGGGATTAAACCACATCCGATACGGCCGGCCACTTTACACACACGCCCGTCTGGTGGTACCATAGATTCTTATCCACCGTAAACTCTCTCCCCGTGCGCGCCGGCATGTTCCGTGGTCGCGTGCGATACGCATCGAAACGTGAGGGCGGTTCATGGACGCCAAGCGCGTGTGGCAAGCGGCCCTAGAACGGGTGCGCCGCCGCGTGTCTCCGGGCGTCTACGCGAACTGGTTCAGCGGCGCGAGCGGCGTCGAGCTGGCCGGCGCGCAGTTGACGGTCGCCGTGCCGTCGGCCTTCGCCGCCGAGCATCTGCGCCAACGCTTCTATGACATCACGCGGATCGCCGTCAGCGAGGTGATCGGACAACGCGCCGCGGTCGTCTTCATCGTCCGCGAGCCGAACCCCGCGCCGCCCGCCCGTCGCCCCGCCGC
>DATEGV010000331.1:0-4231 GCA_035279925.1 Ktedonobacterales bacterium
TCACGCGCCCGCGGCGCCGGCTCCGGCAGAACGAGCAGTACCGCGGCGTCCAGATCGGCAAGCTCCGCGCGCCGCGCAGCCAGCGCCGCCAGCCACGCCCGGCACACGGGACAGTCGCCCGCATGCGGAAGCGCCAACAGAACGGGACGCCGCTGCTTGAAGTCCCAGAGCCGTATCGTCCCGCCGCTCGTGTCCGGCAGCGCAAATCCCGGCAGAGGCGCGCCCACCTGAGCCGCCCGCCGCCCGCTCATTGCTCCGCTCCGCTCGTCGTGCGCGACTGGTGCGCCCAGAACTCCATCAAGTCGGACTTCGAGACGACGCCGCGCAGTCCGTCCTCCCCGGAGACCGCCACCGCCGTCTGCCCGCCCACCAGCAGCGTATAGGCCTCGCGCACCGTGGCGGACTCCGGCAGCATCGGCAGCGGCGGTCCCTGCCAGTCGCTGACGCGCTGTCCGTTGAGCCGCTCGCCCGTCGCGAAGCGTTGCAGAAGCTGACTCTCCGTGAGCGAGCCGACGACCTGCCCATCGCGCATGACGGGGAGCTGCGAGATGCCGTAGCGGTGGAACTGCTCGATGGCCGAGGCAACCTGCTCGTCGGGGTCCACGCCCACCACCAGCGGCACATCCGAGGCCCCCTGCCGCCGGAACGCCAACACATCCGCCAGCGTCGGCTGCGCGGGCGTCTCGAAGAAGCCGTTCTCGCGCAGCCAGGTGTCGTTGTAGACCTTCGAGAGATAGCCGCGCCCGCCGTCCGGCAGAATCACCACCACGACATCATCCGGGCCGAGCCGTTTCGCGTACTCCAGCGCCGCGCCGATCGCCGTGCCCGCCGAGCCGCCGCAGAAGATCCCTTCCTCGCGCGCCAGTCGCCGGGTCAATTGGAACGAGGTACGGTCGTCCACGCGGATCACCTCATCCACCAGCGACGGGTCCCAATTCGCGGGGAACACGTCCGTGCCGATGCCCTCGACTTTGTAGGGGCGCGGCGTGTCGTTGGAGAAGATGGAGCCGGCCGGGTCGGCGCCGATGACCTTGACGTTGGGGTTCTTCTCTTTGAGGTAGCGCGCCGTGCCGACGATGGTGCCCGTCGTGCCGACGCCCGCCACGAACGCGGTGACGCGCCCATCGGTATCATCCCAGATCTCTGGCCCGGTGCTCCGATAGTGCGCCTCCGGGTTGGCGGGGTTCGAATATTGGTCTGGCTGGCACGCGCCGGGAATCTCGCGGGCGAGCCGCGCCGCGACATTGTGGTAGTTCTCCGGTGAGTCGTGGCCGGCGCTGTTGGGGCAGATCACCACCTCCGCGCCCAATGCGCGCAAGAGGCTGCGTTTCTCCTCAGACACCTTGTCAGTCATCACGAAG
Source organism: Ktedonobacterales bacterium (assembly GCA_035279925.1). Lineage (GTDB taxonomy): Bacteria > Chloroflexota > Ktedonobacteria > Ktedonobacterales > JADMIN01 > DATEGV01. The sequence continues at coordinate 1,362 of DATEGV010000331.1, forward strand.
ATGCAGTGGTAGCCCTTGATGGCGGCGGCCAGCGCCAGCCCCATGCCGGTGTTGCCGCTGGTTGGCTCGACGATCGTGCCGCCGGGCTTGAGCGCGCCCGATCGCTCGCACGCCTCGACAAGCCCCAGTCCGATGCGGTCCTTCACACTGCCGCCGGGATTGAAGAATTCAACCTTTGCGAGCACCAGTGGGCGGACATCCTGCGCCAGCTTATTCAGGCGCACCAGGGGAGTATGGCCAACCGTCTCCAGGATGGATTGAGCGTACCGCATAGTTTCTCGTACGGCGCCGCGCTGTCGCCGCCTCCATCGAAGGACGATCTCGCGCCGCCGAATGGTGGCCGCGCGCTCGCCCTCGACTCTCGTGTTCCAGGCGTCCGCTCCGTCGCGTCGCCCACCCGCATAGTATACCCGACACAGCGGCGCCCGATAGGGCCATCGCCGCGAACGCGGCAGTGGAGGCGGTATAATATGAGCGGCTCAGCGGGGCGACGCGCCCGGCGTTCCCCCGCGCCTACACGCACTGGAGTGTCACCGGCTATGCTGCCCATCGTCAAATGGGGAGGCGTCTTCGGCGTCGCGAATTACCTCGTCGCCGGCCTCGCCATTCCCGCCCTCAGCCTCTCCCTCTTCCCGCACGCGGATAATTCCAACCCTGGACTCGTCAGCTTTGAATGCGCCGGTATCTTCCTGCTGCTCTTCGCCTTCTCCGCCGCGGGCTACTTCACCGGCCGCGACACGCTCAACGCGGGCATGGGCGCGCTGGCGGGGATGCTCGCGCTGGCGGTCTACGAGGCGCTTTTCTCGCTCTACACGCCACAGGCCGGCGGCGCCACGACGCAAACGACCGGGACTCATCCAAGCGCCGTCATCCAGATCACGGCGTTTCTCGTCAGCACGCTGCTCGAGTTCGGCCTCGCGGCGCTGATGGGCTGGCTGGGTGGCCGCCCCGGCGCGACCAAGGCGCGCAAACGACTCGCCCCCGCCACGCAGCCCGCGATAGCCGCGGCCATGGAGACGCCCACACGGGAGGGGTGATAACGAGTCCAGTTGAGACGTTGTCCTTTGCTCGCGGTCAGGACGCCTCATCCCCCGCCGCGCTGGCCACTGCCTCTACCGGAAAGCGAATCTCCGCCACGGTCCACGCCTGTTCATCCGCGATTGGCGGCTGCGCCAAGCCCGGCTGGCTCTCCTCCAAGCTGATCGCCGCCAGCGCCGGGTCGGTGGCGCCCGCGCTCAGATCCGCAGTCGGAGCGCGGACATCTGGCGATCCGTGAACGGCAAAGACCTCAAAAGAGCCGCGCAGATCCGAATGGACCAGGCCACGCACCAACTGGAGACCCAGCCCCTCCGACGCGCGCAGGCTGAAGCCCTCAGGCAACCCCTGCCCGTCATCCGCCACGCGCAGCGCCACATGGCCGTCAAGCTGCGCCGCGCTGACCCGTATCTCGCCCCGCTCCCGCCCCTCGAAGCCATGTTCAATCGCATTGGCGATCAACTCGTTGAGGATGATCGCCACGGTCGTCGCCTGTTCCGTCGGCACGGTAAAGGGCGCTCGTCCGACGACGAAGCGAATGTGCTGCTGCGGCGGCACGAGGTTGCCGCTCACGATGCCCACAATCTTGCGCGCGATCTCATCCAGAGGCGCTCGCCCCAGCTCCGTGTGCGAGAGCAGGTCGTGCGTCGCCGCAATCCCCTGGATACGGTCCACACTCTCCACGAGCATCTGCTCCACCTCCGCGACGCGCGTCCGCCGCCGCTGCATGTTGAGGATCGCGGCCACCTGTTGCAAGTTGTTCTTCACCCGGTGGTGCATCTCCCGCAGCAGCGTCTCTTTCGTGCGGAGTCCCTGCCGCGTCTGCTCGAAGAGCCGCGCGTTCTCCATCGCGATCGCCGCCACGTTCGCGAACGTCTCCACCAGTTGGAGTTGGTGCTCGTTGAGCATATGACGCTGGCTGCTCGTCACACAGAGGGCGCCGAGCGGACCATGCACCGTTCCCAGCGGCGCGCAGAGGACAGCATGCTGGTCGTCTATCGCCTCCGGCAAGCCACGCAGAAAGCAGCCCTCGTCCGTGCGCATGCAATCCACCCGCATGCTTGGCTCGCCGCCGCGGGTCACCCGCCCGACGCAGCACTGGCCCACCGCCGCCGTCGCGTTCATTACCTCTGGATGGTCGAACCCATGGCGCGCCACCGCGCGCAGCCGTTGCGACGCGCCATCAAGCTCGAACAGGACCGAGCGGTCGGCGCCTGTCAGCAGGACCGCCTGCGACACGATGTTCGCCAGCACGTTGTCCAACACCAGCGAGGACGTGACCAGCCCCCAGACGCGATGCAGCGTGCTGAGCTCATGCACCCGCCGGCGCAACGCCTCGTCGGTCTGCTCATACAGGCGCGCGTTCTCGATATTCATCGCGAGCTGGCCGGCGACGACCTCCAGAAAGCTTACGTCCTCATGGCTGAACTGTCGTGGCCCCACCGACTGTACGCTGAGTACGCCCTCCAGCTTGAGCACGGTAAAGAAGATGATCGGCACCGACAGCAAACCGCGATACGGCGTCTCGTACGCGCTGGCTTCGTGCGCGAACCGCTGGTCGGCCAGCGCGTCATGCACGAGCAGTGGATGGCCGTGTTCCGCGACCCAGCCGGAGTAGCCCTGGCCCAGAGACATGCCCGTATGCCGGCCCGTGCGTGGGTAGGGGCCGCTCGTCGCGCGCAGTTCCAGTCCGCGATTCGCCTCATCGAAGAGATGGATGACGCACAGGTCAACATCCAGCGCCTCGGCGACGGCCGCCGCCGCCGTGCTGAGCGTCTGATCCAGGTCAAGCGTCGAATTGACCGCGTTGTTGACACGCTGGAGCGCCTGTAATC
>DATEGV010000332.1:0-6359 GCA_035279925.1 Ktedonobacterales bacterium
TCCGCGCGGGCGGCATGTTCCGCGCCTTCCCGCGCCTGTGACTGGCCAAGATATCCGATCACGATCTCTTCCAACGTCGCCGGCCGCGCGTCCCAGCCATCGCGCGCCGCGACCGCGCTGGTCCGCGCCAACACCCGCGAGCGCGCCCCAGCGGGGATGGTCTCCACGAGCGAATACGCCGCCGCGACGGCCGCCGTGTCCTGTCGCGGGACACTCACCATCCAGTGCGTGCGCGTGATCTCCTCGATGTCACCCGCAAGCTGGACCCGCGCGGATGCGAGGATGATGAGGTAGTCGCAGACCTGTTCGAGGTCAGCGATGATGTGCGACGAGAGCAGCACCGTCAAACCGTCCTCCGTGGCCGCGTCCTGCAACGCGCGCAGGAACTCGCGCCGGGCAAGCGGATCGAGGCTGGCGACCGGCTCATCAAGCACAAGCAGACGGGGACGCTTGGCGACGGCGACGGCCAGCGCCACCTGCGCCTGCTGCCCGCCGGAGAGTTTGCCGATGCGCCGGTCCAGCGGGATGCCCACCCGCCCCAGCCGCGCCCGCGCGAGGCTGCCATCCCAGCGCGAATTGAGCCGCCGGCCCCATTCCAGCATGTCCGCGACGGTGAAACTCCGGTAGAGCGGATGGTCCTGCGCGACGAAGCCGATCAGCGGTAGAACGGTGGTTGGCTCCGCGCGTGGCGCGTGATCGAAGACGCTGACCGCGCCCGCCGTCGGCCCCAACAAACCGACGATCAGATGAAGCAGGGTGGTTTTGCCGGCGCCGTTCGGCCCCACCAGCGCCGCGACCCGGCCCGCGGGAAGCCGCAGATCGCAGTCGCGCAGCGCCCAGTCGCCGCCATAGCGTTTGCCCAGCGCCGTCGTTCGCAGCGCGTCGGTCGCGCCCGGCTGCGACCCGGCGCCATCCAGGGCGCCGGATGCGTGTACCGTACGTTCCATACTGGTGTTCCTCCAGACGCGCCGCGTCCGCTCGCCCTGACTCGTTGGGCGCTACGGCGGTGTGTCGGGAGACAACGTAGCAGCGTGGTATGACACCGCCATGACAGCGGGTGGCGCGTGTCATCCGCGTGTCATCCGCGTGTCATCTTGCGTGTCGCATAATGATGTCAACATCGGGCGGAGAGCGCGGCGTCATACTGCTCCCGCCAGGCGCGAAGGGGGAGGCGACGATGCGGCTCCTGATGGTGGAGGACAATCGGCGGCTCAGCCATGTCCTCAAGCTGAGCCTCACCGACGCGGGCTACGCGGTGGACGCCGCCTACGATGGACGGGAGGCGCTGGACCTTGCGGCCGCCGCGCCCTACGACGCGCTCATCCTCGACATCATGCTGCCCAGCATAGATGGTCTGGCCGTCTGCCGGACGCTGCGCGAGCGCCACGTCAACGTTCCCGTGCTGATGCTGACCGCGCGCGACACCGTCGCCGACCGCGTGCGCGGGCTGGATAGCGGCGCGGACGACTACCTCGTCAAGCCATTCGCGCTGAGCGAGCTGCTGGCGCGGCTGCGTGCCCTCCTGCGGCGCGACGCTCCCCGCAGGGCGGCGTTGCTGGAGGTCGCGGACCTCCGGTTGGACCCGGCCAACCACACCGTCGAGCGCGACGAGCGACCCATCGAGCTGACGACGAAGCTCTTTGCCCTGCTCGAATACTTCATGCGCCACCCGAACCAGATTCTCACGCGCGAGATGATCGAAAGCCATCTCTGGAGCTATGACTACGAGGGCGCGTCAAATGTGGTGGATGTGTATGTCCGCCGCCTGCGCTGCCGCATAGATGACCCGTTCGCGACGAAGCTGCTCGAAACCGTGCGCGGCGTCGGCTACCGGCTGCGAGCGACGCGCCCCTAGGAGTCCGCCGCCATGCGCGTCAAGACACGCCAAAACGCCCCGCGCGTCAGTCATCCCGCTCCGGTGGGACGACGAACTCCACGACGGTGGTTGGGGCGCGCTGGTCGGGGCGCGCTGCGCTTCGCCCGCTCCATCCCGTTGCGCGTCGCGAGGCGTGTTCGGGCTATTCCACAAGCGCTGGTGAGCGTGCGCGTGCGGCTGGCGCTCTGGTATCTGGCGATTCTGGCGATCGTCTTCCTGGTCTTCGGCGGCATTGTCTACAGCACAACCGTGCGCAACGCCCAGAACGAGCAGAGCGCCGCTCTCGCCACGACGAGCCAGCAGCTCATCCAGAACTACGATGCCGCGACGGGCATGCTCAACGTCAGCGATCCGTTCTCCAGCGGCCTTGTCGCACCGGGGGGAAAGGCGACACGCCCGGTTGACAAGGGATCGCTCTTTGTGCTTGGGCCCTCCGATATCGCCGTCCTCTTCAATACGCAGGATCAGGTCGCGCAGCGGCTCGGCCCCGTAAGCGACCAGGGAGTTGCGGATCTGCAAGACATCGTACGCCTGCGCCACGCCAAGTTCGGGTCGTCCTCCGATACGTCTCTGTTCTACGCCAAGGTGGCGACGATTGACACGTCCGGGAGGGAAAGATTCGAATCGCTTGTCGTGTATCTCACGTCGTTCTCCGTGAATGGACAGCCGGCGGGGACGCTGGTCGTCGGCCAACCACCACTGGCGAACGCGACGCTGCAAAGTCTCGTGCCGGGGCTGCTGATCGCGGGACCGCTGACTCTGCTCGTCGCGGCGCTGGGCGGCTATTGGGTGGCCTCGCGGGCGATGCGACCGGTGCGGCTAATCACGCGGGCGGCGCAGGCCATCGGCGAGAAGGATCTCAGCCGGCGTCTGCTGCTCAAGCGGCGCGACGAGCTTGGCGATCTGGCGGCGACGTTCGATCACATGCTGGACCGCCTGGAGGCCGCCTTCACGCGCCAACGGCAGTTCACCGCCGACGCCAGCCACGAGCTACGCACGCCGCTCACCGTGGTGGACCTCGAAGTGAGCCGCGGCCTCACCACACGCCAACCGCCGGAGGAGTACGAGCGCATCCTGGCCGCCGTGCGCGCGGAGAACGCGCACATGAGCCGCCTCGTGGAGGATCTGCTCATGCTGGCGCGCGCCGATACCGACCAGGCGCAGCTCCGGCCGGAGCCGCTGGATCTCAGCGATGTGGCGCTGGACGCGCTGGAACGGCTGGCTCCGCTGGCGCGCGAACGGCGGGTCGAACTGGTGGCGGGGGCGCTGCCGGAGCTGCGGGTCGTGGCGGACCGCGCGGCGCTGACGCGGCTCTTCGTGAATCTGATCGAGAACGGCGTGAAGTACACGACCGGCGCGCACGCCCGCGTCACCCTCACCACCGGCGGCGACGACACGCACGGGGCGTCGTGGGCCTGGGCGCGCGTCGCGGACAACGGACCGGGCATACCCGACGAGCATCTGCCCCATATCTTCGAGCGCTTCTACCGGGTGGACGCGGCCCGCCAGCGCGGCGACATCGTGACAGACACGGCCGATGGGGCGAGTGGCGGCAGCGGCCTGGGGCTGGCCATCGCGCGGTGGATCGCGGAGGCGCATGGCGGCTTCATCAGCGTGAGCAGCGCGCCCGGTGAGGGATCTGTCTTCGAGGCGCGGCTGCCACTGGTGGCGGGCTAGCCAGCGAGGGTGTGGTCCGCAACCGACGCCAGGGCAGGAATCCATCGCCCGCATTGGCGTGTCACGCCGGTCAGTGTTAGAATGCCCAGTGCATCCCCAGAACGCCGCGCGTTGCCGCGCGTTCCCACCACGATCGTTGCGCGAGTGGGCGCGCAGAATGATGGAGGAATGACCTGTGAGTGTGGACGCGGGCAAGACAGCCCTGATCTTCGGCGTCGCCAACCACAACAGTATCGCCTGGAGCACCGCGCAGAAGCTTGCGGCTCAGGGCTACCGGCTCGCGTTTACCTACCAGGAGCGCATGGAGCAGAACGTGCGCAAGCTCACCGCCGGAATCGAGGGCGCGCTTGTCCTGCCCTGCGACGTGCAGAAAGATGACGAGCTTGACGCTACGTTCGAGCAGGTGGGCAAGGAATTCGGCGGCCTGGACGCGCTAATCCATAGCGTCGCCTTCGCGCCGACCGAGGACCTGCGCGCGCGTGTCAGCCAGGTCTCGCGTCAGGGCTTCCTCACCGCACTGGACGTTAGCGCGTATTCGCTCGTCGCGATGGGCAAACGCGCGGAGCCGCTGATGCAGCCGCGCGGCGGTGGCAGCATCGTCGCCTACACCTACCTCGGTAGCACACGCGTCGTTCCCGGCTACAACCTCATGGGCATCGCTAAGGCCGCCCTCGAAGCCGCCATCCGCTATCTCGCCTGGGACCTGGGCACGGCGGGCATTCGCGTCAACGGCATCTCCGCCGGCCCACAGCGCACCCTCTCCGCGCGCGGCGTCGGCAACATCAACGCGATGTTCGGCCTCATCGAGCAGGTGGCCCCGCTGCACCGCAATATCAGCCAGGGCGATGTCGGCGACCTCTCCGTCTACCTCTGCTCGGACGAGGCTAAGAACCTGACCGGCAACGTGCTCTATCTGGATAGCGGCTTCCATCTGATGGGCCTGGGGATGATGTAGCGGCGTCCGCGTGACGGCGACAACCAGAGGATGAGCGTATGCGACCGGCTGACCGACCACGTGACAACGCGCCCACACCGGCGGCGGATGACTCGTCGTCCGCCCAGCGGGCAAGCGCCTCCACGCGCCGCATCCCACGGATCGCGGCGGTCTTTGTGGCCGTGGCCTCGGTGGTCATCCTGCTCTGGGCGCTGCTCTCCCCCGCGCAGGGCGCCGTCGTCAGCCACGGCGGGCCCACCGCGACGCCCGCCGCCGCCGCGCCACAGGTCGGCCACTTCGCCCCGAACGTCACGCTGCTCGATCTGAGCAATCAGCGTGTGGATATCGCCAGCCTGCGCGGCAAGGTCGTCGTTCTCAACTTCTGGTATGTCGCCTGCCAGCCGTGCCAGCTTGAGATGCCGGAGTTGGAACGGGCGTACCTCGCGCACCAGGCGCAGGGGTTCGAGGTTATTGGCGTCAACGTCACCGACGACGCCCAGACCATCTCGAACTTCCTCAACCAGCTTGGCGTCAACTACCCCGTACTGCGCGACCAGGGTGAGCGCGCGGTGCTGGCGTACAAGCTCACGGAGACCCCCACGTCGTTCTTCCTCGACCGGCAAGGCGTCATCCGCTACCGATACGTGGGACCACTGGATAACGCCACCCTCGATCAATACACCACCACCCTGCTCAAGAACTAAAGAACCGTCGAAGGAGAACGCCGCCGTGATGATGAGCAAAGATAACACTCTGGACAACCTCTGGTTGGCTCGCGCCCTCTGGGAGCTTGGCGCCGTCACGTTCGGCGATTTCACGCTCGGCGGCAGCACCGTCAACTCGCCCGTCTTCGTCAATCCGAAGCTGCTCATCAGCAACCCCACCGCGCTGCGTGTGGCGGCGAAGCTAATGTATCAGGAGGTCACGCTGGCGCAGTCGCTGAAGCGCACGAAGTCTCAGCCCTACGATGTCGTGGCGGGTGTGCCGGTCGGCGGCCTGCTGCTGGCAACGGCGTATTCGCTGGAGTCGGCGACGCCGCTGATCTATCCACGCACCAAGCCGGAGGGCACGGGCGAGCGAGGCGTCGAGGGGCGCTACAGCGCCGGCTCGCGGGCGCTGCTCGTAGACGATCTCATCACCGGCGGCCGCAGCGTGTTGGAGACGGCGACGTTCCTGGACGAGCATGGCGTCAAGGTGCATGACGCCGTCGTGCTCGTGGACCGCGACCAGGGCGCGGCGGCGCGACTCAAGCATGCGGGCATCCACCTCATCAGCATCCTCAAGCTGGATGTGATGATGAACTCCTTTCGCTCGCTTGGCCTGATTGACGAGGACCAGCACCAACGCTACCTCACCTATGCCCGCAACGCGCGCAGCGACACGGCGGAGTAGAGTTGCCTCACCCCCTACCTCCCCTCAGAACCTAACCCCCCATCCTCTGGACCTCACCCCCTGCCCCCTCTCCCACAGGAGAGGGGGAACCCAGGCCGGAGATCGCGTCGCTGGCTCCCCTTCCCTCCGCAGCAACCAGAGGTGGGGAGGATGTGGCGGCCAGACGCGGGGCAAGGGGGGACCCTGTCCGGAGGTCGCTACTCTTACTCCCCCTCTCCTCGTGGGAGAGGGGGCTGGGGGGTGAGGTCCGTCGCCCTATCTCCGCCTCAAGTCGGGCCGACACTGACAACGCGAAGGCCGCTCCCTCATCGCGGGCGGCGGCTCGCCCGGCGTCCCACGCGGCGAGGAAGCGCCGCTCGCCCAGCGTCGCGCGGACCGCGGCCACGGTCTCTTCGTGGAGCCGCGAACCATCAGTGGAACGGACGCCCAGCGTCGCGCGCAGCGCCGCCACGCCGCCACAGAGCCGCGCGGCAAGCTCTG
>DATEGV010000333.1:0-13050 GCA_035279925.1 Ktedonobacterales bacterium
GGGGGCTGGGGGTGAGGTTCCGCACGGGCCGGGGGTGAGGTTCCGCTTCACTCCCCCGTCAGCGCGTCATACACCAGCCGCTGGAAGTGGCGCAGCCCCTTCTCGCGCGAAAGCATCAGCTTGCCCTGATCGAAGTAGCCGGAGCGCAGCCCCCGCTGCACCGACTCGCAGAGCACGACATCCTCATCCTGCACCTGGTCAATGAAGCGCACGAAGTCGCGCTCCTCCCGTTCGGTGACGCTCTCGACGAAGCAGTAGTCATAGATCGCCAGCGTGCGCCCCGTCTCCAGCGGCACGAACAGATTGAGCGAGACGTTGCCGGGGCCAGGATAGATATTGAGGGTGAAGTTCGGCCAGAGGAACGCATAGAAACCTTCCCGCACGCCCTGGCTCACGTCGTAGAGGTTGCTCTTGCCCGCCTTCGCCGACTCCTTGAGCGCGCCGCCCTGCGTCGAGAAATACTCGTACTCCGTCACCGCGTAGCTATTCACGTCAATCAGATCGCAGAAGCCGGGATGCGCCGTCGGGCAGTGATAGCACTCCAGGTAGTTGTCCACCACGACCTTCCAGTTCGCCTTGATGTCGTAGGTCCGGCGCACCCGCCGCTTCAGCGCGTCGAGCGGGACGCCCGTGGCGGCGACCAGCGCCGGCAGCTCACCCAGCAGATCGGCGAGCGGCCGCGCATGCGTGTCCGGGTTCACGAAGATGAACGGACCCCACGTCTCCACCTGGACCGAAAAGAGCGTGCAGTCCTCCTTGCGGAAGTCTGGCTCCTCCTTCGCGGCCGGCGCGGCGCGCAGCGTACCGTCCAGGTTATACGTCCAGGCGTGGTAGTGGCACTGGATCGTCTTACGATGCCCACACGGCTCCAGCAGCAGTTCGGAGCCGCGATGCCGGCAGACGTTGACAAAGCCGCGCAGCGTCCCGGCGTCGTCGCGCAGCACGATCAGCGAGAGGTCGCCCGCCTGGTAGGTGAAGAAGTCGCCCGGCGCGGCCACCTGCTCGACGAGGCCCGCGTACTGCCACGTGCGCCGGAAGAGCCGTCGCTGCTCCAGCCGGAACACCTCGTCGCTGGTATACCACTCCGCTGGAAGCGTATAGCCCTGCTCCAGCGCCTCGCGTAGCCGTGGATCGGCTAGTATCGTCCGCCTCGTCGCATCCATCATTCCTGTTTCTCCCCACGCTACCGCTGTCGCCAGCACAGTCTAGCACGGGGAGAGACGGGCACGCTACGCCTGGTCGGGGCTGGCGGTGTAGTCGTAGGCCGGAAAGCGGCGGATGGTCGGCTCAGGCTCGTCGTCCCCTGTGGGGTCGTCACTGGCCGCGAGCTTAGTCGCCGCGCGGGGATTGACCGCGAAGATACGATACCCGGTCTCCTGCAAGTGGCCCGTGTCGCTGACCGCGTCAAAGACGCCGGTGTCATGCCAGCCGGGTCGCGCGTCGTCCACTTTCCAGGTGTCTAGCTCGGCCTCCACCGCCGCCGTCATCGCCGCCCGCGATTCGTCGGGGAGCGGCGCGATCAGGCGTCCCGAGACGACACCGCGACCAACGAGCAGCGCGGCCGCCAGCGCGAGGCAAGCGACGAGCGCGCCGCTGAGATGGTTCATCCCATAGATCCACGTCGGCGCCAGCCGATAGAGTTGTAATTGGCCAATCGCGTCGAGGGGGCCAATCCCGGAGGGCGAGCAGCGCGCCAGACAAAACACGCCGTGCCACTGTTGCCCGTAGGTCATCAACGTGCTGAGCAGCATTCCTCCGCTCAGCAACGCCAGGCCCAGCCCCGGCACGCGCTCCAGCGGTCGCAGCAGCATCGGACCGACGGCGACCAGCGCGAGCGACGGAAATACGACGGCGGCCAGCATCCGCGCGGACCACGCCGCCCGCCCCACCGGGGAGGGATACGGCGGCTGCGCCGTGATGAGCCGATAGAGATAGGGCCGGCCCACCGCCAGGTCCAACCAGATACCGGCCACAACGATGACCAGTGTGGCGGCCACCACCCACGCCAGAGTAATGACGACATTGCCGTACTCATGGTACGTGGTCCGCGTCACGCGCGCCAGCCGGCGCCTCATCGTGAAGCCAGGGGATGGCGCACGCGCATTCCTCACTGCCACCACACACCTCCATCGTCCTCGCGCCATCGTCTAGTTTGACTGTATGTTCCCGCCTCAGGTGTCCGCTCTCGCAGAGGCTTTGCCACTGTTGAGACGAACAACGCAATACGCCTGACCAATACACGATACACCTGTCCCTCGTCCGGCGCCGCCGCTCCCCTTGACGTACACGTTCCCTCGTCATATCATCACGCGGACACATCTTGCACTGCTTGCCGTGAGAATGTCACACCACGAGCGACAGCGATCCGGAATCGGATACGCGTCTCACACGCGAGCGTGGTCCAGCGTCTGCCGTAGAAGGCGGTTCCGCATGCGGACATTCAGGCCATTCCTTGATACGCCCAGGTGGCGAGCCGGCGCGGCAACCGGCGCGGCCACCTTCCCCGCCGCGCGCCAAAACGCATCCCATCCACAGGGCGCGCGTGTGGACACCAGCATCAGCCGTGTCCATCTGCTCTTCTGGGGCAGCGCGTGGGAGCACGCCGCGGAGCGACGCCAGCAGATCGCGGACGCCTTCACCGGCGCGCTGGCGGATCGTACGGCCATCACGGAGGCCGGCGGGGCGCTGGAGCGTGAGCCGCTGGTCGAGATGAGCGTGATCTCAGCGGCGACGCACACTTCGCCGGCTGATCCTCCAGACCTGCTCGTCCACTCCGACGTGACGGCGCTCGTCGCCAACCTCATGTCCGCGCGGCCGGTCGCCATGCGCCGCGGCTCCGGGGCGACGCTCTACTGTGTCGTGCTGCCCCCCAATGCGAGCGACACGGAAGGCAACTCCCATTTCGCGTATACCGCGTATCGGGAGAACGCCCGCGACGTGCATTGTGGATGGCTCGTCTGCCATGAGGAGCCCGCGTCGCTGCCGGACTGCGCGCGGAAACTGCTGGCCGAGGTGGAGTCGGCGCTCCTCGCCGACGTTTGATATCCATTCCGGCCGCGCGCCGTCTGCGCTCCGGCCATTCATAGCCGAGAGCAATCGCCATCAATTGGCATTACGCCAGCTTCAGCCGCTCCGCCAGGCCCACGATCGGCGAGAGCAAGGGCGCGACAAAGCGCCGCAGCCACACCGCGACCGCCGCGCCAATCGCGCCGCAGACGCCGCCGCCGAGGATGTCGCCCGGATAATGCACGCCGACGTAGATGCGGGCCACGCCGATATAGAGCGCGCAGACCACCGCCAGCACGGCGAGCAGCAGGGCGAGCTGGCGCAGACGCGCGAAGGCGGCGCGCAGCCAGACGGCGAGGACGACCAGCATGATGGCGATGGCGGAGGCGACGGTTTCATGGTCGCTGGGGAACGATTGATCGGCGGGGTGCGCGATCAGTTGGTGCGGCAACACCTGGCTGGGATGGGTGATGAAGGGGCGCTGCTCCGGAAATAGCCGCGCCGCCACCTGATTCGCCACCAGCGCGACGACCACCGCGACGGCTGTCATCAGCGCCAATTGCTGCGCCACTACGCGGACGCTCCCCGCGCCCTGCTTGCCCATGTCGTTCCCGGCGGCCGTCTCGTTCTTTGCCAGCGGCGACCAGCGCGCCAGGCCGAACCACAGCGCCAGCAGGAGCAGCGGCAGCAGGAAGATCACATCCTGCGCGCCGACGATCATCACATGCCCCAAGAGCGACGATTTGGTGGCGTGTTGATTCAGGTCCTCGAAGAGTTGCCAGTTGAGCGAAAGCAATCCGGACATTTCCCATCCCATCCTTTACACAGCGTTAATACTCACAAGAGTAGCGCAGAGCCGTCCGCGCTGGCTAGCGCCGCCTACCCAATGGTCCTGTCGCGCGCGCTCCTCCGGCGTCTTGAGCAGGGCGATGCGCGGGCCGAAAGTACCCGCGCGTTTGGGGCCAGCGCGTGGACGGCCCTACAATGGTGACGGCTGCGCGACGATGGCGGGCTGGGGCGCGATGCGCGGAAGCGGAGGCGTGAGATGCTGGGGCAAGGCGACTATCACCTTCACGCCCGGCCATCCCGCCGTCCCGCCCGTGCTCTGCGCGGACCGCTGCTCGTCCTCGCCTGCGTCGCGCTGCTCGTGCTGGCGGGCTGCGGCGGGCACGCCACCGCCGGACCATCCCTGCCCATCCTCCAGCTACCCGCGCCGCTGGCCGGCTATCACATCTTCGTCAGCGACCTGCAAACGGGGGATGTCGCCGAACTTGGCACGCGCACGACGCATGTCAGCGAGAGCGTGCATGGGCTGGGCCTCTCCGCAGACGGCCACACGCTCTACGTCACCGACATCAGCGGCAACCGGCTCGTCGCGTTCGATCTGAAGCAGGGCAACCTGACCACAACCACCACCCCGCATAGCGCCCCGGTCGGCGTCTCGCCGGTGCATATGGTCAACACGCTGGATGGCCGCGCGGTCCTGGTGACGAACTTCGGCGTCAACACCGTCACTGTCGTGAACACGGCGACATGGACCCCGGAGGCGACGCTGACCGTCGGCGTGCAGCCGCACGGCATTGTCCTCAGTCCCGATGGGACCCGCGCCTATGTCTCGTGCTATGGCGGCGCGAGCATCGCGATCATTGACGTGACGCGGATGCGCGTGGAGCGGCTGATCGCCCTGCCGGCCGGCGCCGAGCCGTACGGCATCGCCAGCAGCGGCGACGGGCGCTACGTCTACGCCAGCGACAATCTGACGGGCCGCCTCTTTGTGCTGGACACGCGCGCCGAGACGCTGCTGCCCTCGGTGAAGGTTGGCCTGCACCCGGCGCTGATCGTCCGCTCGCCGGACGGCAAGACGCTGTACGTCGCCAACGGCGGCTCCCGCGATGTGAGCGTGCTCGATATCGCGCGCGACCCCAGCCATCCGATAATGCGCGCCAGCGTCACGGTGACGGGCTACCCGCACGGCATCGCCGTCACCCCCGACGGGCGCTATGTCATCGTCGCCGACACCATCGGACAGAACCTTGCGGTGATAGACACAACCAGCGACACGCTGATCGCCACCATCCCAGCCGAGAAATACCCCAATGACGTGCTGGTCGCGCCGTAGCGGATTGGTGTTTCGTCTCATTCAGGGCCCAACAGCGGGAAGTGATGGCAGATCGGTAGTCGCCTGCCAGGTCCAGAGCAGCGCGCCGTTCGCGGGGTCGAACGCCTCGAGCGCGCCGGTGGAGATCGGAGCCAGGGTGTCGCTGCGATAGTGGGTGGTGACGTAGAGAACGCCGCCGGTCAGCGTCATGCGCGTCGGAGCGCCGCTGTTCTCCGCCGTCTGCCAGCGCGCCGCGCCATCGTTCGCTTGCGTGGCGTAGACGACGCCCGCGTTGAAGTCCGGGTTTGTCGCGCCGCTGAACAGGATCCCTCCTGACAGTGCGCCGGTCGCTGTGTGCGCTATCGGCTGCTTCCAGGCCGGCTGCCCGTCGCTGGCGCGTAGGGCATACAGTGTCGTTTCGGCGACGCCTGAATAGACCAGGTCCCCGGCGACGAGCGGAGTCTGTTGCCAGTCATGCGCGGACGAGCGCCAGAGCAGCGACCCATCGCCGGCCCGCAACCCGAAGAGATAGCCATCGCCCGAGACGACATACACCACGCCATTCACAACCGCCGGGGCCGCCAGGCCGGGCCTGCCACTCGATTGATAGGTCTGGAAGCGCCAGAGCAGCGCGCCGTCGCCTGCCCGCAGCGCATAGGTGTAGTCGTCGCTGGCGACGTACATGACGCCGCCCGCCGCGACCGGCGCAGACCACAGATTGTCCTCGTGGGTATCGTATGTCCAGAGGAGTTTGCCGTCACTCGCGCGCACGGCGGAGACCCGACCCGTGCCGTTCTGCTCACCTTCCAGTGTGGCGTAGAGGACGCCCTGATCGAGGATGACATCGGCGCCGATCGTCTCGCTCATCGCCGTGCGCCAGAGCAACGCGCCGGTCGTGGCGTTGAACGCAAAGAGCGCGTCGTTTGCCGCGTAGACGACGCCGTTGTCGTAGACCGGCGCGGAGTAGGCATAGAACTCGTCGTGTGAATCCGCCCAGAGCACGGCGCGGGTCCGCGCGTCCAGCGCCATCAGCTGATCGTTCGCGATGAGGTAGAGGGAGTCGCCGCGCGGAGGAACCTTCGCCGGCGCCTGTGCCGCGGGACGTTGCGCGGCGGTATGCCGCCCGGAGCAGCCCGCGATTGTGATGGCAAGCAGCGCAGTGGCGAGTAGAGTATGCCGTACATATTTCACGCGCATACGCCGCCGCCTCTCATCGCTGCCGCACCGTCTCCCACCTGCCACGTCGCCTGCCACTTTGATGGTAGCATCCTCGTCTACGCCGCGCCAGATGTTGTTCGCGGTCATCCATTCGAGCGTATAGACGTTGGGCGCATACCAGGTGATAACCTGGCTGAAGGGGTCTCACAGGCGCGCGGCGATGGCCTCCGCGAAGCGCTCCGCCGCTGAGGGCGCGAGATCGAGACCCAGGCTCGGCTCGACAAGCTCGAGCTCCATGAGGCAGAGGTTGCCGGCGTCGTCGCGCACGAGGTCTACCCGCGCATACAGGACGCGCTGACCCACGCGCTCCAGGGCAGCGGACGCGAAGGCGTCTTCCGCTGGATCGTTCGCGACGAGCCGGTCCCAGTTCCACTCGTCCGCGACGGCGCTCAGGGCCGGCGCGCGCCGGACGGTATGTGTGAGCTGGCCGTCAATGTAGACCAGGGAACGCTCGCCCTCCGTCACCACGGCGGAGAGGTAAGGCTGAACCATCATGTCGCGGCTGCTCAGCGACTCCGTCAGGTGCGCCTGCCCCGCGGCGAGCGTCTCCGGCGTCACCAGCATCGTGGCGAAGGCGCTGGCGGAGACGGCCGGCTTGACGACGGCGGCGGTCCAGCCCTCACGCGCGAGCAGCCCGGGCAGATCGGCCTCGGCGCCGCGCGGCAGCCAGACGGTCGGAACGATGCGCACGCCGCGCTCGCGCAGATCGCGCAGGTAGCTCTTGTGCGTGTTCCAGCGCAGCAGCGCCAGCGGATTCCAGAGCGCGGTGAGGGCGCTCGCCCGCTCCGCCCAGCGCAGGAACTCCTCACGACGCAGGTGATAATCCCAGGTGGCGCGGATGACAGTCACGCGCGGCAGCGACCAATCCATCGCCGCGTCGTCCCAGGCGATCAGACGCGCGTCCAGCCCACGCGCCGCCAGCGCCGGGGCGAGCAGGCGGGCGTTCTCAGAGGTCGTGAGGTGCTCGGCGTCTACGACCAGGGCGATATCCATGTACGGGGAAGCCTCCATCGGTGTTCGGCGTCAGAGGGACGCCGCCACACAGTCTAACACGCGCGGTCGAGTTTCAGGCCGAAGATGCTGTCAGGAGCCACCCTATGCGGTGGCGTCCTTGCCATTCGCGACCCGGCATGGTAGGGTGAAGGCAGGCAAGGCATTTGCCATAAGGGGGAACGCAATGTCGGTAACCGACCAGGAACGTACGCAGGCCCACATGCTCAGCTTTGAAAAGTTGTTGGCCAGTCTGAGATCTGAGGGATTGAATCTCGATGTGCCCTGGGGGTTGCCCATCCCACAACTGCGCGAAGCCAAGACACTTGAGATGAAGTGGTCGGTCGCGAACGCTTGGCTCAACAGGATACGCCGCGACACCGAAAGCAGCGACACCTTGCGGCAGACACAGGGGCTGGCGACGTTGAAGCGCCGGGTGAGCGCGTGGCGCGCGACGGAAGGCGTGTAGCGGCCCAGAAGCTGTGGTGGCGAGAGTGGCCGGACGGGCGACTTACGACGAGGTTACGACGAGGCGGTGCGTTGCCGCCCGGCGACGGCGGTGATCGGCTTCGTGCTACAGCGGCGGCAGAGCAGGTAGGATTCCATGTGGCTGGCGATGCGCGCCAATGGCTCACGATTGCGCGTCGCGGCGGGATTGTCGCGCCGTTCCACCATCACCGTACGGCAATGCTCCGCGCAGCACGGTTTCCCGCAGCCATCGCAGACGTGTTCAGCGGGCTGGCCGCACGCGGAGACATGACATATCGTGTCGTCACTCGGTTGCCGCATACGAATCGCCCCCTGCCGTCTCGCCGGTGGCGTTCGCCATCGAACAGATCACCTGCAGCCCAGTATACCATGTCCCGTCGCCTGCCTCCTTGGCCGGGGTTCTTGCTACTCCTCTCGCCGTCGCTCCGCGAAGGCCCGCGCGCCCTCGACGCCTTCATCCAGCACGCGCATGCCCAGCGCGAACTCGTTGGCGAGCGCGTCGTCGAACGCGAGGTCCGCGCCCTCGTAGACGGAGCGGCGATCCGAGCGCAGACAGCTCTGTGGCAGCGCGGCGAGCTCGGCCGCCAGCGCCTCCGCGACGCGCCGTGATTCTCCACTCGGCGCAATCCGATTCACCAGGCCCATCGCCAGCGCCTCCTCGGCTCCCAACGGCCGGCCCGTGAGGATCAGGTCCAGCGCGCGGCCCATGCCGACGATGCGCGGCAGCCGCACCGTGCCGCCGTCAATCAGCGGGACACCCCAGCGGCGGCAGAAGACGCCGAGCGTCGCGTCCGCTTCCATCACGCGCAGATCGCACCACAGCGCCAGCTCGAGGCCGCCGGCCACGGCATAGCCCGCGATCGCCGCGATGACAGGCTTGCTCAGCGTCATGCGCGACGGTCCCATTGGTCCATCGCCGTCGGGCTGCGTGCGATTGCCGTCGCCCCGCGCGATGGCGCGCAGATCGGCCCCCGCGCAGAAGTGGCCGTACTCGCCCCAGAATACCGCGACCCGCGCCTGCTCGTCGGCCTCGAACTCGCGAAACGCCGCCGCAAGCTCCTCCGCCGTCCGCCGGTCTACCGCGTTGCGGGCCTCCGGCCGGCTCAGGATCACCGTCGTCACCGGACCGTCACGGTCTACTCGTACCGCCATCGGCGTATCCTCCACCTGGGCATGTTTGTGTGACCCGCGCGGAGTCGCGTGTGTCATGCGCGCCGGGATAATAGTACACCGCATAGCCACCGACCAGGACGCGCCGGTAGCCACGATACGGCAGGCGCTGGGTGGCCGCTTCCTGTTTGAAATTGGTGTCCGTCGCCGTGCATGCGGGCAGGATATACGCCGGGCTCGGCTGCTGGGCGAGCACCGCGATATAGGGTGGGTAGTGGTTGTTGATAAGCTCCAGGCCGCGATCGCCGTTTTGCCCGCGCACCGCGCAGTGGAGCTGCTCGTCGGACTCGAAGCTGAGGCGGTAGCAGGTCCAGTAGTCGGCGTAGAACGCCTGAATGTGGTGCGCGCGCAGGAATGTCATCAGCGTCTGATCGCTGGGTGGGGGCGTGCCGCCGCCGTCCGGCCCGTTCGCGTCGGCGAGTGTGCCGACCGTGTTCGCGAGCGCCAGCGCCACCACAAGGCAGAGTCCCAGCGCCGCGACGTTGGTTGAAGCGCGCCGCGCCATCGGCGTAAAAGTCATTGCCAGTGAATGCGGGAGCGCCCGCGTAAACGGAGCGGCCCCGCGCGCCAGCGCCTCGATCACAATGGGCGTTGCCAGCAGGATGGGCAGGAGATAGCGCGCCGACGACATCGGGTGCGCCACCGCGTCAGGGCTCGGCACGTAGCCGGCCAACGACGCCGCGACCACGCCGAGCAGGATGAGCCGCACCCACCAGCGCGCTCGCCGTACAGCCTCGTCTGCTGTACGCTGCTCACCGAGCGACCAGATGGCGCGCGACACTGACCGCAGGTACACGCCTGGACGCCGTATGTGCGCCACGTTGGCGTCTGCCCGTGCGCTTGCCCGCAGCCATCGCCAGGCGTCGACGACGCAGCCCCAGGCAATGAGGCCGAGGACCGCGAGCACGGCCAACGAAAAGAGCAGATTCCCGCTTGTGCAGGCGAGCGAATCGCTCACGCCGCCGTGTGTTCCCGCGCAGACGTGTGGGCTGCCCAGCAGCGTCGGCAGACCGACGGCAAGGGTCGTGAACGTCTGGGTGGCGAGCGCGTGTGGCGCGAGATTGGGATGGCTGATGTGGCCCGCCTCGGTGAGGGCGGGGAGTTGCCGGGTAACCTGATAGGCGACGTACGGCAGCGCGCTCACCACAGTTGCGATGGCCAGCGCGAGGGCGCCGCCGCGAGCAAACTCCTTGCGCCGGCTCAGCGCGAGCGCAATCACCGTTAAAATCACGAGCGGCGCGATCAGCAGGCTGGACCAGAGACCCAGGCCGACGCAGCAGCCGATACCGGCATAGGTCGCCAGGCTGCGCCAGCGTTCCCGGCGGTTTCGCGGCGCCGGCTCGGGCAGTCGCAGGCGATCCCACGCGCCCAGCAGCATCAGCGCGCCCAGCAGCAGCATCTCCTGGTAACCGCCGACGGTGATGATCTCGCGGTGCAGCGCGAATGACGACCCGAAGCCCAGCCAGAGCAGCGTGAGCACGGCGACGAAACGGCCGAACGCCACGCGCGTCAACTGGTACATGACGATGAGAAACGCGATGACCAGCGCCTGATTGCTCAGGTGCAACAGGAAGGTGGAGGAGCCGAAGATCGCAAAGAAAAGGGCGGCGATGTAGGCTTCAAACGGTCCTTCGTAGTGGACGCCCCAGATGAAGAGCGGGTGCGCGCCATCGTGCGCGATGTGCCGCGCCATCAGTCCGACCACCGCCTCATCGCTATTGAGATGCGGCCAGCCAAGGGCGATCAGGGCGATACGCAACAGCGCCGCCGCCACCAGCAGCGCGAGCGCGAGCTTGTCGTCAACGCGGAGCCGCCGTCTGGCGCGACGTGGCCGCTCCGTGATTGGCGAGTGGAGGTCGAGGCTCATGCGCACGCGGGCGACTCCTTGTAGTGCCGGTTCCCTCACAGGCGCCAATGCCCGCGACGCGGCCGGTGGATGGCAAGCGCACCCGCCTGAGTATACAACCGGGAAGCCGAAACGACCGAGGACAGGGCGGCTACACGCGAGCCGCCACGACAACTCTCCCTTCGGCATATACTACGAATCAGGGCGACAGTCGTACCGCGCGGGCGGCAACATCGTTGCCAGGAAGGTGACAGGCGTCATGTCCACACCACAAGGGAAGCGACGACGCGGCACGCCGGCGCCGCTCAGGTTCGCCATGCGGCTGGCCGTTGGGATGTACCGGTTGACGGGCGGCGCGGTCGGCGGCACGATTGGGTCGAACCCGGTGCTGCTGCTGACGACGACAGGTCGCCGCTCGGGCGCGACGCGCACCGTGCCAGTCTCGTATTTCCAGGACGGCGACAACATCGTGCTCGTCGCCTCCAATGGGGGCGCGGACCGGCATCCCGCCTGGTACCTGAACATCACGGCGCATCCAGCGGTCGAGATCCAGATCAAGCGGCAACTCCGGAGCGTCACCGCGACCGTCGCTTCCCCGGAGGAGCGCGCCCGCATCTTCGCCGATGTCGTGGCGCGGTCGCCCGGCTACGGGAAGTATCAGCGGCGCACGACGCGGACGATTCCGATCGTGCTGCTGTCGTGCTGCTGCCGGCTGCGTGAGCGGTCCTCGCGGCCTTGAAGGGACGGCGCACGGGACGGCCAGCGGGCTGAAGTCCGCCGTGTATGCCAGCGATTTAGCGGTCTTGGTATTACACGTTGTCGTGGCCTGACGAATGACGACGAATGACATAGAGCGGCCGCATGGCGGCAGTGTGGAGAGGATTGCGTGAGATGGCGGCGCTTGTAGGCATCGTGATGGGCAGCGACTCCGACTTGCCGGTGATGCGTGGGGCGGCGGAGATGTGCGCGCGGTTCGGGGTCGCGCACGAGCTGCGCATCGTTTCGGCGCATCGCACGCCGGCGGAGATGGCGGAGTACGGACGCACGGCGCACGAGCGTGGGCTGCGGGTGATCGTGGCGGGGGCGGGCGGCGCGGCGCACCTGCCGGGGATGCTGGCGGCCTATACGCCGCTGCCGGTGATCGGCGTGCCCGTGCCGACGGAGATGCTGCGCGGGCTGGATTCGCTGCTCTCGATCGTGCAGATGCCGGCGGGTGTGCCGGTGGCCACCGTCGCCATCGGCAACGCGCGCAACGCGGGTCTGCTGGCGGTGCGCATCCTGGCCGTCGCCGACGCGGACCTACTCACGAAGATGCTGGCCTACCAGCGGGAGCTTGCGGACGCCTCACGCGCGAAGGACGAGGCGCTCACCCGCGACGAAGCAGAAGCGTAACGGTCACGCATGTGGATAACTTGTACTTGGGGGTGGGTTTGCACATTTAGAGGCTACTGCACAAAAAGTGAGCAGGCTGCACAAAAAGTCGGAGGGTAGCGAGTTCAGCATCAATCCCTTGCGCAATCAGCAAGCCGGGTGTGTATAGTGGAGTATCAGTGGCACCCGTGTGGGATTCCGAAAAGTGCAAGGAGGGTTAATGAACATCATTGTGAACGGTGCTGTGACGCTGCTGGTGGGAGTTATCGGCGGTACAGTTGGCGCTTGGCTTCAAGGAGTGTTCATTGGACCGCTGTCCGAACAGAAGAAAGTACGGCGAGATATCGCGTACAACCTCGAATTCTATGCGCATGTCTACGGCAGTCCAGGGATTGGCCCAGATGAAGAATTACGCGAGGTCTATGCAAGCCTACGAGACAATGGAGTTCGGTTGGGCGGCACACTGGATATCACATGCTACGCGCTGTTCGAGCGCGTTCACCTTGTCTTGCCGCAAAGGGACGTCAGAGCCGCGGCAAAGGACTTGAAACGCTTGGCAAATCAGGTATTGAGAGCAAATCCAGAGTTCACTCAAGAGAACCCTGATCTGGCAAAGCGTATTCGAATGCAGTTGAAGTTTCCAGTGAATTGACGAAGACGCGCGGGCATGTAAGGGGCGGCAGATCATCTGCCGCCCAGTTCTGCCCAAAAGTGGGTGGCCCGCCCGCGCAAACCAACTTGACCGTAACGGCACACGCTATGGTAGACTAGTACTAAGGTTCGAGTGAACTTGCAACGCCCCTTGACGGCTTGTACCTTGACGTGTAATATTATTACATGAGGCGGTACAAGACGAGTGGGA
>DATEGV010000334.1:0-2190 GCA_035279925.1 Ktedonobacterales bacterium
GCGCGGCCATCGTCAACAGAGAGCTTAGCTGATCGCGCCTCTCGCTCGGAACTCTGGTCCCCCCTCTCCCGCACGGGGGAGGGGGTTAGGGGGAGGGGGTCCGCGCCAACAACCTCGAAACAATGGACATGACCAGCTCACTCCGGCTGCTGACTATACTCCTCGTCGGTGACGTGCGCGCCCCAGGAAGCGTTGTTGCCGTTCTCGTCCACTTCGAGCATCGCCAGGTGGGTCATGACGCGGTTTGGGGTAGCGCCGTGCCAGTGTTCCTCGCCCGGCTCGAAGAAGACGCGGTCGCCGGGGCGGATGACCTCGACTGGCCCGCCGCGGCGCTGGCAGAGGCCGACGCCCTCGGTGACATAGATCGTCTGGCCGTTGGGGTGGGTGTGCCACGCCGTCCGCGCGCGCGGCGTGAAGTGGACGCTGCTGGCGCTCAGGCGCGAGCCAGCGGATGGCGCCGCGACGGCGTCGATGTAGACTGTGCCAGTGAACCAGTCGGCTGGTCCAGGGTTGGTCGCAACAGAGTTCCGCGTGATCTGCATAGCGTGCCGTTCTCCCTCGTGATGCTGTAAGACTCGCCCTAGAATTTGATCCGAGCGCGCGTCGCTTCCCGAAGCCCCCCACATCCGCAAAGGAAGCGCCAGACTCGCCCAAATGCTTCTCTCGCCTCTGGTCCCCCTCCCTTGTAGGGGAGGGAGAGAGGGCGGCTGCCAACGTGAGTGTGCGCTATTCCGCCAGATCGTAGACCTTCGCGAACTTCTCCGTCAGGTAGCGGCGGAAGTAGTCGGGGTTGGGCTTCTCGCCCGTCACCCGCTCGATCAGCCTCTCCGGTTGGTAGACCGAGCCGACCGCATACATGCGCTCGCGCAGCCAGTTCAACACGAAGCTGGTGTCGCCCCCGGCCAGCCGCTCGTCGAAGTCCGGGAAGGCTTGGCGCAGCGTCGCGTAAATCTGCGCCGCGTAGAGGTTGCCGAGCGTGTACGTCGGGAAGTAGCCGAAGCCACTCGTCCAGTGGATGTCCTGCATGATGCCTTGCGCGTCGGTCGGTGGCTCGACACCGAGATACTCCTGATACATCCCGTTCCATTTGCCCGGCAGCGACTCGACGGCGACCTCGCCGTTGACCATCGCCTTCTCCATCTCGTAGCGGACAATGATGTGCAGGTTATAGGTCACTTCGTCGGCCTCGACGCGAATCAGGCTGGGCTGCACCGTGTTGAGCGCGCGGGCGAACGTCGCCACGTCCACGTTGGCATACTGCTGCGGATACGCCGCCTTCACCTTGTCATACTGTCCCCGCCAGAACGCCTCGGAGCGCCCGATGGCGTTCTCCCACAGGCGCGACTGCGACTCGTGCGCGCCGAGCGACGCGCCACCCGCCAGCGGCGACCGCGCCAGCCGCTTGTCGCTGCCCTGCTCGTAGACGGCGTGGCCGCCCTCGTGGATTGCCGCCATGAGCGCCGCCTGCAAGAACTTCGGATCGGGCCGCACCGTGACGCGCACATCGAACGGCGAGCCGAAGCTGGTGGTGAAGGGATGGGGCGAGACGGCGATGCCGCCGTTGTTGAAGTCGTAGCCCATGCCGGTCAGCAGCTCGCGCGAGAGGGCGACCTGCGAATCGGCGGGGAAGTCGCCTTCCAGACAGGAGGCGTCAATCGTGTGGCCGCTCTGCTGAATCCGCTGCAACGTGGCGACGCTCACCTCGCGGATCGGGCCGAAGAGCGCGTCGAGCCGCTCGCTGGTCATCCCCGGCTCGTAGAGGTCGAGCAGCGCGTCGTAGCGGGACGCCTGGCCGGGCGTGCGCAGGCGGTCGGCCACCTCGCGCTGGAGCGTGATCGTCTTGCCGAGCCATGGCGCGAACTGGGCGAAGTCGTTGTGCTCGCGGGCTCGCCGCCACGCCTCGAAGGATGCCGCGCCGCCGCGGGCCATCTCCTGCACTAGCCCAGCGGGCAGCTTTGTCGCCTGGTCGTAGCTCCGGCGCGTCTCGCGGATCAAACCACGGTCGGCGTCGGTATAGGGCGCCTTCGCCACTACCGACTCCAACTCGCCGAGCAGCTCGCCGATGCGCGGCGCCGTCTGCCGTTCGTGCAGGACGCCTTCAATTGTCGCCATCTGCGCGCCACGCACCTCGCCCGCGCCATCCGGCAGGGCGGTGTTCTGGTCCCATGCGAGCAGCGCGTTCATCGCGCC
>DATEGV010000335.1:0-6948 GCA_035279925.1 Ktedonobacterales bacterium
GCGAGCGAGCGCGCCGACGTGGGCTTCGTAGGTGCTGGACATGGCCGTATCCTTTGTGCTGATGAGCCGTCGCGACGAGCGCGAGGCCGTGAGGATCTCCGTTCAACGTCGCGCGTACATGCGTGCGTTAGGAGTGTAGCACGATGGATGGGCGGCATGGGGGGGAGAGCGTCGCGGCCAGCGGGCGTGGTCAGCCACGCTAGAACAGGCGACCGCCCAGCGGCGTATCCAGCGTCGGGGTGATGAGGACGACGGCGCCCTCGGCGTCAGGCACACCGAGCGTCAGCACCTCCGAGCGGAAGCCGGCGATGCGGCGCGGCGGGAAGTTGACCACGGCAAGCACGAGGCGACCGACAAGCGCCTCGGCGGTGTAGTGGACGGTGATCTGCGCGCTGGACTGCTTGACGCCAAGCTCCGGGCCGAAGTCAATGCGCAGCTTGTAGGCTGGCTTACGCGCTCCGTCAAGCGGCTGCGCGGAGAGGATGCGGCCCACGCGGACGTCCACCTTCTGGAAATCTTCAACGCTGATCTCACCGGAGGACTCGCCGGCCTGTCCTGCTTGCCCTGTCTCGCTCATCGCGCCCTCCACACGCCGCGTCACCGGGCGGCCAAGGCGCATTGTAGCGGCGTCGGGCGCGGGCTGTCAAACGGAGGGAGCGGAACCTAACCCCCCAGCCCCACCGCTTCGCTCTCGCGCCGTCGTGCCCTCACGGGGAAGGGGGAAACAGAGGAGCGGACCTTACCCCCTAACTCCCTTTCCCACAGAGAGAGGGGGAACCAGACACTAACGCCATTGTGGCCTCGCGGAGGAAACCAGAGCCGGAACGCCACGCTTCTGGCTCCCCTTCCCTCCGCAGGGGAAAGGGGCTGGGGGATGAGGACACCCGCCGCTACACGCTCAGATCCCAGATGGTCGCGCCACTGCTGGTGATGTCGGCCTGGAAGTCCAGCGTGAAGCTGTGCATGGAGGTCGGCACCTCATACGCGATCTGACCGCGCAGCACATCGCCGGCGGTGAGCGTGCCATCGGGTGTCGTCACCCCGGCGCTCAGTGACTCATCGTACTTCTGGCCGGTGGAGTCTTTGAGCGTAAAGAGCAGCAAGCTACTGACATTCTGCGACTTCGACGACGTGTTCTTGAGGCTCACGTCAACGATCAGGTAGGTGTTGCCGGCCTGAGGTGGCGTAATCGCGTTCTGTATTCCGGCGCTAGTTGTCACCGAATTGACGGTGACGGTGTATGTGTTGCCGACATTCACCGCATCGCCGACCTTGAAGTGCTGATTGCCGGTCGTCTTCGTGCTGGCGCTGGAGCCGCCCGCACTCGTGGAGACTTTCGTACCGGTGTTCGCGGTCGAGCTTCCGCAGGCGGCGACAGCGGCAACCGAGATGACGAGCACCGAAAGATTGCGGAGAAGGCGCAGCCGAGGACTCGCGGGTTTGAATGCGTGACGCATGGTGACTCTTGCTCCTTTGTGGCGCATGGGGCCGGTCAGACTCGCTCGCTGCCGGTTCATCGGTTCCCATACGTCGGCGCGCGGCGTCACCGGAAGCGCGCGATCCACTGTGAGCAATTGCGCGGGACATTGGTGAGGAGTCAGGACGTTCGGAGGTAGGGGAGGTTACCCCAAGCGGCGCATCTGGCGCACGTTGGCGAGCGCGGTCTCGACGGTGCGGCGCCATTCGGTCTGCGATGGGCTGCCCTGCGCCACGGTCGGAGCCACGGCCAGCAACTGCGCCGCGCGGTCCAGCGCCGTCCATGCGGTGCCGAGCAGATCTTCCTGGCGGTCGCGGTCATGCGTCGCAATCGCCATGCTCAGCCACAGCTCGCCAAGCTCGCACGCCTCGGCGGCGGCGTCCAGCGCGTCGGTGACACGCGCGTTTCGGTCGGCGGTCGGCAAGGCCAGCTCGCTTGTGAATACCGGCCCGGACCGCGCCAGCTCCGTGCGCAGCGACTCGACGTCCTCCTCTTCCTCGATCAGCAAGTCCACGACGCGCTCGCCTTCTTGCAGCGCGCTCATGCCGGAGACGCGGCCGGCCAGCAACTGGCGTACCGCCTCGCCCGTCAGCGCGGCGCAGAGCCGGCGCACCTCGATCGGCTCGAATTGCAGCGCGGAGGCCAGAATCGCGATCTCGCGCTCGTTGAGGATCGCCGTGACATCCTCGGTCAGCGCCCGCTGGAGCCGGCTCACCTTCGCGGGGGTGATGGCTGGATTGCCCGCGCCGTCGCGCAGACTGTAGAGCCGCGTCATCGTGTGGCCGTGGTGGGCAAGCACAGTATCGAGCGCGTGCGCGAACAGGTTCATGGCGCGGGTACCCTTCCCACCGGCTGATCCCTCATCGTGCGGTGTCGCCATTGTACAGGGTGGGTCGCTCGCGCGCAAGACACGTAGGGCGTCCTCATCCCCCCACCCCTTCCCCTTCCGAGGGGAAGGGGAGCTTGCGAGCAGGCGTTCCGGCTGCGGTTCCCCCTCGCCCCGCGGGGAGAGGGGGCCAGGGGGTGAGGACACCCATGGGCTGGAGGCTTAGGTTCTGCGCTTCCGCGCTCGCGCTTTGCGACCACGCGCATCCGGCGGCGTCTCGGAGCCCGGTTCGCTCGCGGGAATCACCACCATCTCCGCTGGCCGCCACACCAGCGCCACCGGCTCCGCGATGAACGACACGCCGGGAGCCTGCGCAAGTATCGCCAGCAGCCAACGCGCGATCTTATTGCTAGCGCCGATACCAACGAAATCGGCCTCATCGAGCCGCCCGCGCTCCACCAGCGTTCCCCAGGCCGCGCGCAGGCAAGAGCGAGCGATGGCGACCTCGCCAGGCTGTTGGTTGTCGCGGACGGGCGAGTACCAGACGACCAGTTCACGGTCATTCACATAGAGGATATCGAACGAGCCGACGCCGAGCGGCGGCGCGCATGTCGTCGCGATGCCGCGCAGGTAACGCGCCAGCGTCTCATCATCCAGCGTCTCGTCCTCCGCGGGATCGCCGTCCTCCATGCCGCTATCCTCTCACCCAGCGGACCTAGCGGAACAACTCGGCCACCGAACGTCCCTCGTGGATGCGGGTGATCGCTCCGGCGAAGAGCTCCGCGATCGACAGAATCGTCATGTTCGGCAGGCGCTTCTCCTCGGGCAACGGCGCGGTGTCCGTCAACACCAGCTCGCGAATCGGGGCGGCGCGCAGCCGCTCGATGGCCGGCCCGGAGAGGATGCCATGCACCGAACAGACAAACACATCCCGCGCGCCCTGCTCGCGCACCACGCGCACCGCCTGCGCCATCGTGCCAGCGGTGTCTATCTCATCATCCACGATCAGCGCGTGCCGCCCCGTGACGGAGCCGATCAGCCCCAGCGTCTCCATGCGCCCATCATTGCCGATGCGCCGCTTCTCCACGATGGCCAGCGGCGCGTTGAGCTGCTCCGCGAAGTTGCGCGCCTTCTTGGCGAAACCGGCGTCGGTGGAGACGACGGTGAAGTCGTCCAATTCTTTGGCGTAGATGTATCGCGCGAGCAGATTCTGCGCCGTCAGCTCGTCCACCGGAATGTTGAAGAAGCCCTGAATCTGCCCGGCGTGCAGGTCAATCGTCAGTACGCGATTCGCCCCGGCGGTGGTGATGAGGTCCGCGATGAGGCGTGCGGTGATTGGGACGCGCGGTTGGTCTTTCTTGTCGGTGCGCCCGTAGGCGTAGAAGGGGATGACGGCGGTGATGCGCTTGGCGGAGGCGCGCTTGAGCGCGTCAATCATAATGAGCAGTTCCATGATCGAGGTGTTGACGGGCGTCGTGAACGACTGCACCACGAAGACATCCTTGCCGCGCACGTTCTCGTCAATCTTGACGAAGATGTTCTCGTTGGTGAACTGAAACACCTGCGACTGCCCCAGTGGGACGCCCAGATGCCGGCAGATGTCGCGCGCGAGCTGGGGGTGCGCGTTGCCCGTGAAGACCGCAAGATCGCTCATATCCCTCGGAAATCCTCATTCTCACTGCCGTCGCCGGCGCCTCATCGCGTTCGCAGTATACCACCGACGAGCTCGCCAGCGGCTGAGCGCGGCCAAACGCCGGTGAACGAAAGTCAGTAAGGGTAGCCGCGCTTCGTCCATCCCACATACAATCCAGACGGCGCCCACCGTCGGAGGCGGGGCTGCCCACCCGGCCACTGGTCGGCGGCGCGTCGCCCCCGCGGCACTGACACTATTCTCGTCCTTCCGGTTGTTTTCGGAGGAGTCCCACGCTCAATGGACATACAGGATCGCCAACTCGACGAGACGGCCTCGCCCGCTACGACCACGCATGTCGGCGAGGACATGACGACGCACGGCTGGTACCGCATCGGCCTGGCGTATGGACGCTTCATCTATCGCGTACGCTGGCTCGTCATCGCGCTCTGGGTCATCGCGCTGGTGGGCAGCCTGCCCTTCGACGCGAAGATCGGCTCCGTGCTGACCGGCGGCGGCTACTCGCTAAACAGCAGCGAATCCATCAAGGCCAGCAATGTCATCCAGGCGTCGCTGCATGAGCCGGCGTCGTCCGTGCTCGTCGTCTTCCACTCGACCACCGCGCCAGCCGCCGACACCGCCTACCAAGCCGAGACGCGGGCGTTCGTCTCAAAGGCGCAGACCTTCGCGCACGTCACCTCCGTGCAGGCGGCAGGCGTCAGCGCGGACGGCATGACGACCTCCTATGTCGTCAACTTCGACACCGGTGAAGACGCGACACAGCACGCCATCGCCGCCTTCGAGGCGACGGTTCCTCACGGCGCGGCCGCCAGTCCCGCGTCGGCGTATGTGACGGGCGGACCCGCCGTCTACAACACGTTCACCAACATCACCCAGGAGGACACCAAGAGCGCGGAGCTTTCGGCGCTGCCTATCGCGCTGATCGTCCTGCTGCTCGTCTTCGGCACCTTCGTGGCGGCGCTACTGCCGCTGGCGCTGGCGCTCTTCGCCGTGCCGACGGCCCTGGCCATCATCTACTTCATCGCGCTGCACACGCAGACCAGCGTCTTCGTCGAGAATATCGCTTCGATCATTGGGCTGGGCATCTCGATTGACTACAGCCTCTTTATGACGCGCCGCTTCCGCGATGAGCTGGGGCAGCGCGACTCGACGCGGGACGCCGTTGGGTGGACGGTGGCGACGGCGGGCGAGGCGATTCTCTTCAGCGGACTGACGGTGATGATCGGGTTCTGCGGGCTGCTGCTGATCGGCGTGCCGTTTATGACCTCATTCGGCATCGGCGGCGCGGTCGTCGTGGCCTGCTCCGTGCTGGCCGCGCTGACACTGCTACCGTCGCTGCTCGGCGTGCTTGGCGCCCGGGTGAACGCGCTACGCATGCCGCTGATCGGCCAGTTGACGATGCCGCGCGCGGACTTGGGTGACGGCCGGCGCAGCTTCTGGGCGCGGTGGGCGCGCGGCGTGACGACGCATCCCGTCATCATCGCGGTGGCCGTCTCGGCGATCTTGCTGGTGATGGCGCTGCCGATCTTCCGGCTCAGCATCGGCACGCCGACCTCCAGCGCGCTGCCCGCCAGCACGGAGGCGCGCGTCGGCCTGGACCTGCTGGCGGCGAATTTCCCCGCCACCAGCGACAACCCCATCTACATCGTGGCGCAGACCCCGGATGGCTCCAGCATCCTCGCCGCCGACAACGTCTCCCATGTGGACGCGCTGACGACCTGGCTCGCGCAACAACCGAATGTCACCGGGGTCAGCGGCATCACCCGCCCGCCGTTGAACCCCGGCGCGACGACTCCCGCGCCGACGGTGGCACAGCTCGAGCAGCTCTACAGCACCGGCGGGTACCAGCGGCAGCCGGGCCTGGCGCAGCTTGTCGCGCGCACGACCAACGGCGACACGACGCTCCTCACCGTGACGACGAGCGCGGCGGTGGATAGCTCCGCCGGCAAGGCGCTGATTGACGATCTGCGCCACAACCACCGCACGGCGGCGGAGGGGCTGACCGTGCTGGTCGGCGGCACGCAGGCGCAGAGCCTCGACTTCAACCGCTACCTGTACGGCAACTTCCCGAAGGCCATCGCCTTCATCCTGATCTCGACGTTCTTCCTGTTGCTGCTACTGTTCCGCTCGGTGGTCATCCCACTCAAGGCCATCGTCATGAACGTGCTGTCGGTCTGCGCGTCGTATGGAGTGCTGATCTTCGTCTTCCAATGGGGCCACTTCAGCAATCTGCTGAACTTCACCTCGAACGGCTTCATAGACAGCACGATCCCGATCTTGCTGTTCTGTATCCTGTTCGGCCTCTCGATGGACTATGAGGTGTTCCTGCTGAGCCGCATCCGCGAGGAGTGGCTGCGCACGGGCAAGAATCGCCTCGCCGTGGAGACGGGCCTGGAGAAGACGGGCGGCGTCATCACCAACGCGGCCCTGCTCTTTGTGATCGTGACCGGCGCGTTCACCTTCACGCGAGTCACGAGCACCAAGGAGATTGGCCTGGGCATGACGGTGGCGGTCCTGGTGGACGCGACGATCATCCGCTCACTGCTCGTGCCGGCGACGATGCGCCTGCTGGGCCGCTGGAACTGGTGGCTCCCGGGCCGCAAGCTGCCAGTCGAGCAGCCAGCGCCGTTATCGTAGACGCTAAGCGCTGAATTGAAGCGGGTCGGAGTGAGAGGGTTGATGTCTCGCTCCGGCCTGTATTCATAATCCAAGAGACACTTGACGCCAATTTAGACGCCAATTCTCCCCCACTCCATGTGCTGACCAAATCGGTGGAGATCGGCTCGGCTTGTGCTAAGGGTGGGCCTGTGGTTACCAAACGAGCGCTGGGCATTCAGCGGCGCCACAACGCGAGGGCGTCACGGCCTTGTTACTGGCGAATGAGGCGCTGGTGCTCTGACTGCCAGCGCCAAAGCGGAGCACCAGTATGCAGCCATACACCGCCGAGCCAGCGGTCGATGCCATTGAGGGCGAGGTGATCCGCCTGACTTGCGA
>DATEGV010000336.1:0-4929 GCA_035279925.1 Ktedonobacterales bacterium
GTAGGCGGTGTAGTCGTCCGGCATGATGGGACCTCCATGCGGATATGACACGACGGCGTGGCTGCGCGTTGGCGAGCGCCGATGGTCACTAGCGTACACCGTGACGCTGGGGCATAGCCACAGCAGCGCCACCCATTCGGATGAATCGCGAGCGCGGAGCCGCGTTTTCTGGCATTCTGTCTCTGCCTGGCTCACCGCCTGCAACAGGCCGATTTTCTCCGCGTGTTACTGGTTGGCGCTCAGTAGGTCTATATCTTAGAAGTGGTGGCAGGACGCCAATCCGTCAGAATGGGGAGTTCGCCGTGTTGTACCGCTCGTTTGCGCGCTCGCGGGGCCAGGGGCTTGTCGAGTACGCGCTGATTATCCTGTTTGTCGCCATCGTGGTCGTCGCCGCCGTGGCCCTGCTCGGCCCGCAGATCGCCAGCATCTTCAAGAATGTCAATAACGGCCTGTAGTCCCTTTTACCACTGGCGACCACGCGACTATGGCAGCAGCAGGTGTGTGTCGCCGAACTCATGCCAGAGATACCCCTGACGCAGCGCCTCCGCGTAGGTGAGGCGCAGATGTTCGCGGCCGGCAAGCGCCTCCAGCATGGCGAGGTGCGATGCGCGTGGCTCGTGCAGCCCCGTCAGCAGGCCCGTCACGGCGCGGATGCCCCGCTCCGGCGTCACGACCAGACGTGTCCAGCCCTCGCCGGGATGGACCAATCCCTCCTCATCCGTGACCGTCTCCAACGCGCGCACCACCGTCGTGCCAACCGCGATCACCCGCCGGCCATCCCAGTGCGCGGAGTTGACCGCCTTTGCCGTCGCCAGCGGCACGCGATACCACTCCTCATACGGCGGCTCGTGCGCCTCCTGGCTGGAGACTCCGGTATGCAACACCAGCGGCGCGATCTCAATCCCCCGCCCTTCCAGACTCCGCAGCAATCGTCGCGTGAACGCGCGCCCAGCGGAAGGCATCTCGGCGCTGCCCGGCTCGCGCGCATAGACGGTCTGATAGGCGCGTAACGGCCACGCGCGCGGCACATAGCCATAGCGAATCGGGAAACCATGCCGCGCCAGATACCCGTCGAGCGGCTCCGGCAGGGCGAGCGACGCGATCCAGAGCCGCGTGGGCGACTCATCCCGACCGGCGACTTCGGCTTCGGCGTCGAGCCGGTACGGCGTATGCAACGTCGCGCTCGCTCCCCCTGGCAGCGCCAGCGTCTCCCCCGCGCGCACCGGCGCGAATGGTTGGCTGCCGTGTTCATCCGGCCGCCGCGCCTCCACGATCCAGAGCTGCGCGGGGAGCCGTGTCGAAAGGCGTAGCTCCACCGGCGTCCCATCGGCGTGGCGCGCGAGCAGCGCCGCCGGCAGTGTCTTGCTCGTGTTCAACACCAGCACATCGCCCGCCCGCAGCGAGTCGCCAATCATACGAAAGCGGGTGTGCGCGATCCGGTCGGACTCGTAATGCGAGACCATCAGCCGGACGCCGTCGCGGCTCAGACCGCGCGCCTCGGGCGGCTCGTGCGCCTCCAATTCGGGTGGGAGGGCGAAATCAAGCGGGCCGATGGGCGCCGCGTTGTCAGTCAGGGCCAGCATAAAGGACACCTCAGCGATCTTCGGGTGTATAGAGCGTAATCTGCATGCCGTCGGGCGCCCGCACGCGCTGGCTATAGACGCCCCAGGTGGCGTGGATGGGCGCATGGACGACCTGCGCGCCGCGCTCGGTCAGCGCCGCCGCCGCCCGCTCGACATCGCCGACCTCCAACGCCAGCCGGACCGGTCCGGCCACACGAGCGCCCGCTTCCTGCGCGTCGGTGAAGGCGGCGTCGGCCGTGTCCAGCAGTTCGATGGTTCCCTGGCCGGCGGCGAGGATCACGCCGCGCCCCTCCGGCGTCTCCCACTGCTTCACCACGGCGAGGCCCAGCCCGTCGCGGTAGTGCGCAACCGCCTGCGCGAAGTCCTCCACCGTCAGCGCCACACGCAGCTCGCGCACGCCGTTGGCCGTCTGCTCCGCCTCACCGCCGCCGGGCGTCGCCGCCACCTCGCGCGCCTTGTAGCGCCCGCTCGGATAGTCGCCGGTCAGCAGGGCGACGAGGCCAGGCACGCTCACCTCTGGTAGCGGACGGTCGCTAATGTCCTCGCCAGGAAACGCCTCCTGGTGCATCTGTGTGCGCATATCGCCGGGGTCCACCCAGTAGACGCGCTGCTCAGGCATCTCCGCCGCGAGAATGTGGGTCAGTTGCTCCAGCGCGGCCTTGCTCGATCCATAGCCGCCCCAGCCCTCATACGGCTCGACAGCGGCGTCGCTGGTGATATTGATGACGCGGGCGCCCGACCGCAGCAGCGGCGCGACCGCCTGGATGACGCCCAGCGGCGCGAGCACGTTGGCGCGATAGACGGCTTCGAGCGTCGCCAGCGAGTAGTCCAGCAGGCGCGGCTGCGGGCTTGGCCCCAGGAGACTGGCGTTGTTGACGACGATATCCAGCCCGCCGGCGGTACGCGCCGCCTCGGCCAGCGCGCGCCGATGCGCGGGGTCGGTCACGTCGCCAGGCAGCGCGAACACTGTCGTGCGCGCGCCAAGCTCCTTGCGCGCGTCCTCAAGCGCCTCCGCGCCACGCGCGTCAATGATGAGGGTCCAATGGCCCTGCGCCAGCTCGCGGGCCAGCGCGAGACCCAGGCCGCGTGAGGCGCCGGTGATCAGCGCGACGGGTGATGTGGTTGCGGGCATTTGAGGCCTCCTTTGCGACCTTCAATCAGCACTCGCATGATACCTCAAACGCGAGTTTCTCCTGACGGCGCAGCGACGGGAACGCCGCAAGAATCCAGGGCGCCCCCATACGCGCGGGTCGCGGAACCGGCTCGGCCAGCCGCCGCCGAAGATTGGCGCGCGCCGCCTCCATCTCCGCTTCCCGTAGCAGGTCGCGCATATGCTCGCGGGCAAGATTTTCCTCACGTAGTCGCGTCAACATAGGTATCTATCTCCTGTCCTCCGCGTCAGCGGAACCGCGGCGCGGTCTCGATCTCCCACTGTGAACGATACGCCGTTGCGCTCGCCGTGGCCCCGGTCGTCCGGTCACATGCGGACCTGTACGTATGGGCAGTAGTCGTGTCAGCAGCCGCTCCGGCAGGCAGACCGGGACAGCGACGATGGGGTAGAATCGTGATGGCGGCGCGAAAACTGCCATCGAATACGCGTAGGGAGTTGGGCATGACGATTGAGATTCGTGAACTGACGCCAGCGCTTGTCGAGGACTACCTCACTTTCTTCGATCACGACGCCTTCGCGGACAATCCCCGCTGGGCCGCCTGCTACTGCATGTTCCCGCACATCAACTGCGACAATGACACGTGGGACGCGCGCTCTGCCAGCGTGAACCGCGCCGAAAAGTGCGAGCTGATCTGCGCAAGCGAAGCGCGTGGGTGGTTGGCGTATGTGGATGGCCAGCCCGCCGGCTGGTGCAACGCCGCGCAAAGGACGAGTCTGGCGCGCTACCGTGACGACGACGATCTGCCGCGTGAGGACGCCGAGACGTCGGGGACCATCGTGTGTTTCATCATCGCCAAACCCTACCGGCGCCTGGGTGTCGCTTCACTGCTGCTCGACGCCGCTGTCGAAGGGTTTCGCCGGCAGGGCCTGCGCTACGCCGAGGCCTTCCCCATGAACGCGCCCGCGGACGACGCCGAGGCGCATGTCGGGCCGCTGTCCATGTATCTCGCGGCGGGCTTCGAGCCACTACGCTATCTGGAGAATGGCTACGCGATCGTGCGTAAAATCCTTGCGACTGAGCCACAAAGCAAGGAGTGAGTATGCACAGGTGGGACGTCTCGCCGACCGAGGCGGTGGCGCTGCAGAACGACCTGCGTGAGCGTGTCAGCCGGAGTAACAGCTTGGCGCTGGACGCGATCAAGACGGTCGCCGGCGTGGACGCTTCGTATAAGGATCGAGGCTTCGCCGTCATCCTGGTGATGAGCTTCCCCGACCTTGAGATAATCGAGCGGGCGACGGCCAGCCGCGAGAGCGTCTTCCCCTACGTGCCGGGCCTGCTCTCCTTCCGTGAGGCGCCGATCGTGCTCGATGCGTTTGCCCGGTTGCGCACGCGGCCCGATCTGCTGATCTGTGACGGCCAGGGCATCGCGCACCCCCGCCGGCTCGGCCTCGCCAGCCATCTAGGCGTCTACCTCGATATGCCGAGCATCGGCTGCGCCAAGTCGCGCCTGACGGGGAGCTACGAGGAGCCGGGCCCACAGGTCGGCGCGCGGTCGCCGCTGACCTCGCGCGGCGAGACGATTGGGATGGTGGTGCGTACGAAGCCGCGCACGCGCCCGCTCTTTGTCTCCATCGGTCACAAGATTGATCTGCCGACGGCGGTGGATATCGTCTTGGCCTGCCTGCGCGGCTACCGGCTGCCCGAGCCGACGCGCCTGGCCGACAAACTCACGCATACGCTGACGAGCGGCGACCTCGCGGCGGAGTGACATATTGCCAGTCCAGACGGACGCGCAGTCACCTAACCACGGCATATTGTAGGCGACGCGATTGCCGCCTCCTTATCACATCGACCATCTTCACTACCCGCTCGACCTCGCCGGGTGACTCCACCTCCCGCGTTAGACTGTCACTGCACACTGTCGCTTGACAATTCTAGCGTGCTGTGATAGTATGGCGCTAGTACCTCTTCCTCAGCCATTCCCCGCGCGCTCATTACTCATCAGGCTACCGTAGTTGGAATGCGGCTGTCCGAAAGGATGGGTCAATTCGTCGGACTCCCTATCTCTCCCCAATTGCCTCATCGCCTGAAATGGAGGCCTATGTGCTACCGCAAGACATCCAGGACGCATGGCAACGTATCGGCGATTTCTTCAAACACCCAAGTCCTTCACGATTGATCTTCGCTTGCGGTGGCGCATTAGCGGCCCTGGGTGGTATTGGCTTCGCGCTCAA
>DATEGV010000337.1:0-3310 GCA_035279925.1 Ktedonobacterales bacterium
CATATCCTGGAGGACTTTATCTTGCGCGCTGGCGTCGGCTTGTTCGAATTGCTGACAGGTCGAATGCTCGCTGAGACCTGCGCCAAAGTGCGATTTTATGAACGCGATGCCGGCCACGACGACGACGATGACCACCGCCGCGGAGACAATCAGACTCCACGCGCCGCCGATCAAGTCAACAATGAGTTCAATGACATCGCCGGCCGACACTCCACTTTTCGCAGCCGGTCGCCTCACGCCTGTCTGCGTTGCGCGGCTGGCCGATGCGGAGACCGAAGAGGTAGCCGGCCGGGTCATGGAGATCGGACTGGGCGCCACGCCACTGCTCTGATTGGCGGTTGCGGGCGTAGATACGAAAGGATTCGCGGCCAACGCCTCGCCACAGGACGGGCAGAACGCAGCCTCGGCGGCGACCGGAGAGTGGCAGTTGGGGCAGAAGTGTTGAGGAGCGCCGAAGACGGTCGGCGTGGCGTCTGGGGCCGCTGCTGGCGGCAGGTGTGGGGGATCCATGATAGTGTCGGTACCGTCGGCTCCGGTGAGATCAGATTCCGCCATCTCTCGTCTTCTCCTTCACTGCTAGTACCGTCATCACGGCGGCTCCGCGCAACAAACACAGCCTAGTCGCTCGCTTGTGGATTCCAGGCGAAGAACGCAGGCGGCCTGCGCCAGAAATGCGCCATCACTACAGTACACAAGCAAGTTGATGCCGTGAGCATACCTGGGAGGCGCTGTGCTGTCAAGTGGCTCGGCGCGGTCGCGAAGTGACTCATTCGGCTCACGCATGGCACAAAAGACACGACCCTTGACAAACTAGAAAATGTGTTCTAGACTTTCGGTATCGAAGACCGACAATGGAGTGCGTCATCTGTAGCGCATTCTGGAGTGTCCGGACACGGTCCGACGCCTTGTAGACGGTGAGTTCGAGGAGAACGCCGTCCTTCCCCGTGGATGATCGCGGGTGAGGGGCGGCGTTTTGTCGTGTCCGGGGGGATTTGGCCGGGAAAGGCGGGCAACATGGGTGGACGGAGAGCGCGGGCGGCGGTAGATGAGCGGCCCGCGCTGGAGGACGACGCCGAGGTCGGCGCAGGGGCAAACCCTGATGGGAGTGCGCCAGCCGGCGAAGCGGTGGTGGTTCCCGATGGCGAGAGCATGGACGCCGCGCGGGAGGTCGGCGCCGCGCGGGAGGTCGCGCGGGTGGGCTATGCGCCGATCGTGCGGGTGGACGCGGCGCGGCGCGAGATCGAGCTCTGCGCGACGAGCGAAGCGGTGGACAGCTACGGCACCGTCTTCGACTACGAGGCGAGCAAGGACGCTTTCTCGCGCTGGCTGGGCAACGTGCGTGAGATGCACGAGCGGCGCGCGGTTGGCCGGCGTGTCGCCGTCCACTGTGACGATGAGACGCGGCGCGTGCGCGTCACCGTGCGCATCTCGCTGGGCGCGCGCGACACGTGGGAGAAGGTGCTCGACGGCACGCTGCGCGGAGCCAGCATCGGCGCGAGCAACGTCGTCTGGCGCACGCAGACCCGCAGCGTGGGCGGGCAGCCGCGCGAGCTGACCGTGGCGACGAAGTACGACCTTGTCGAGCTGAGTCTGGTGGACAACCCCAGCAATCCCGATGCGCTGGGGATCGCCATCGTGCGCGACGCCAGCCCCGACGTCACGCTGCTGGATGTGCTGGAGACGCCTCAGCACGCTGGACCTCACCCCCTAGCCCCCTCTCCCACAGGAGAGGGGGAACCAGAGCGTGTAGACCAGGAGCGGGCGCTCGGCCCCTTCAGCGCGAACGCGGAGGGCTATCCCGACACCGGCGTTCCCAGCCGCGAGGAGGGGCGGCCCACGAGCGCGCTAGGAGCCACGCCGGAGGGCAACGCGCGCCTGCGCCTGCATGTGGCCGCCCGTTCGGTGCTGGCCGCCTGCGAGTGTCCGCGCTGCGCCGCCGCGCTGGGCGCGCTCGGTCGGGATGAGGACGATGAGGCTGAGGGCGAGCTCGCGGACGGGACGGCCCGCCCGGACTCCGCGCGCTTCCACGCGCAACGCGACGCCGCCATCGCGCGGGCGCTCTCCGGTGGCCTCACCGCCAGCGCGACGCGACTGGAGCGCATGGACGAGACGGTGCGCGGCCTGAAGACGCTGTTACAGGCGGGCATCAACCAGATGAGCTCGACCGTCGGCGATCTGCGCATCCGCATCGAAGACCTCGAAGCGCAGCCGCTGCCCGGCGGTCCTGTCGCGCGGCCCATCGAGAAGACGCACGCGCTGGAAGGACGCGCGGCGCCACGCATGGGTGACGCGGCGAGCGTGAGCGAGCAGTATCGCGCGCTGGAGTCGCTGGCGGGCCGGCTCGCGGACCCACAGGCGCAGATCGCCGTCGCCGCCGAGCTGATCCGTCTCCGCCAGCAAGGGTAACGGGTACGAGTCACACAGAGTCACACAGAGTCACGCAGAGTCACGCAGAGTCACGCAGAGTCACGCAGAGTCACGCTGAGTACTGGAATCACCCAGGTAGCCACGCGACTCTGGCTCCCCCTCTCCTCGTGGGAGAGGGGGCCGGGGGGTGAGGTCCAGGTTAGGTTCCTACAGGGAGAGAACATCACATGAGCAACGCGCTCTATACGCAGGGGCAGAAGCCCGCGACCATCAGTGAAGAGACCGTCGAGTTGGTGCGCCAGGCGATGGCCGACACGACACGCGCGATCACGACCGGCACGGGGCTGGTCGGCTACGAGTTGGAGACACCGGCGCGGGTGATTGTCCCGGTCATCACACCGCTTGTGAATATGTTGCCGCGCCGCCGAGGAGCCGGCGTGGATATCGTGCATTGGAAGGCGATCACCAGTTTTGACACCGCCCGCAACTGGGGCACGATGGCCGAGGGCGCGCTGCCTCCGCAGGTGACATACGCCGCCACCGCGATGCAGAACACGCAGCAGACCATCGGGCTGATGAACCAGGTGAGCTTCCAGGCGCAGTGGCGTGGCCGCTCGCTGGAGGCGGACGTGCGGGCGCGGCGCATCGCCGAACTGCTCTACCAGCTCAAGATGACCGAGGAGCGGTGGATTCTGGGCGCCTCGGCCTACCTGATGGTCCCGCCCGCTCCCGCGCTGGCGACGAGCGCCTCCGGTGGGACGGTGGCCGCCGCGACGTATTGGGTGAAGATCACGGCGAAGAACGCGCAGGGCGAGACGACCGGCTCCACAGCGGCGAAAATCACCACGACGGGCAGTACCTCGACCATCACGCTCACCATCTTCACCGTGCCCAATGCGACGCAGTACAACGTCTACATCGCCAGCGGCGCGAGCTATCCCGG
>DATEGV010000338.1:0-6073 GCA_035279925.1 Ktedonobacterales bacterium
TACCAGAAGCTCGTCAGCCAGTACGGCGATACCGCGCAGGGGCAACAGGCGAAGTCTGCCCTCGCAGCGCCTGTCTCCGTCTCCGGCCAGTTCTTCACGAGCGCGTCGAGCGGGTCCATCCAGACGGTCATCTTCGCCAAGTCGGTTGACCGCAACACCGGCTACCAGTCCAACGACTATCAGACGTCGGTCAACGCTTCGGGCCAGTTTACGTTCGCCAGCGTCGCTCAGGGCACGTATAATGTCCTCTACATGAGCGGCGGCAACCTGTTCGTCGTGACGCACGCCAGCGACGACAGTTTCTACACTGTGACCGTCGGCCAGTTGTGCTCACCAGCCGCCGTCACGATTCGGTTCGGATGATTGCGCGATGCTCTACACGCAGAAGCTGCTCGCCGAATTGGAGCGCAAACGCGAGCAGTTGATGGGCTACCAGAGCCGCTACGGGGAGCAGCTTGCCGCATACCGGGCGGCGCTTGCCTCGCTGGGGAGTCGCTTTGCCTCGGCAGCGGCGATCACGGCGGCGCAACGAGCGCTCGAAGCCGACTCGTCCGGTAACGCGCAGTCGGCCGGCGCGCGGGCGACCGACGAGTACGACCGCTGGCGCCGTCTGAGCGCGAGCGGCGTGCCCGTGCTGCCGTTCGGCCAGACCTTCGCGCACCACCAGCAGGCGCGAGCCTGGGCGGAGTGTCTGCGCGGCGCAACCACGTTCGCGGTGGACGGCAGCCAGCTTCCCCCCTGGCGTGACGCCTCGGTGCCCATCGCGCTGGTGCAGGCCGGCCTCTTCGAGAATCCGCACCAACCGCCGCGGCCCTATGTCAAGGATGTCACCACCGTGCTGCTCACACCGGACGAGTTGACTGCCACCGACAGCGACACCGTGGATATGCGCACCGGTGAGACGTTGGGCTACTCGCAGTTGATCGTCAGCCTGCGCCGCTTCGAGCTTGAGGTAGAGACGCTGGTGGCGCGGATGGAGCATCACGCGGCGGCGTCAGAGCACGGGCCGGTGCTGGCGCTCTACGACGGCAGCCTGATCGTCTCCTTCGCGCTGAAGATGGCCCCGCAGTATCGCGCCCGTTACGTCGAGGCGGCGCGGCGGCTGCTGGAGGCGTCTGAACGCTGCCGGACGCCGCTGATCGGCTACATAGACACGAGCTACGCCCGCGACATCGTGACGATGGTGACACGCCTGGCGCGCGAGGATGAGCTGCCGCCGACACGCGGCGTGCATGACGCGCTGCTCTGGTGGCGCGCGCTGGCCTGGGGCGACCGCAGCCCGGCCTTCATTTCCGCGCGCGACGATCTGGCGCGCATGGGTTACGGCGAGCAGCAGGGCGACGTGGCCTTCGTGTACTTCCAGGCGGCGCGTGACCGGCCACCGGCGCGGGTCGAGTTTCCGCGTTGGATGCTCGCCTCTGGCCAGCTCGACGCCGTGATGGACACACTGCGCGCGGAGACCATCGCTGGCAACGGCTACCCCTATCCCATCGAGGCGGCCGACGCCGTGGCCGTCATCAGCGCCGCCGACCGCGCCCAGTTCTACGCCCTGTTCCAGGACTTCGCTGAGCGCAGCGGCCTCGCCTTCGGCTTTTCACGCAAGTCGCTGAGCAAGAACCGAAGACGAGTGTAAGTGGCCGCACTTGAATATACGGGGTACGGGGTACTGGTCACGCAGAGTCACGCAGAGTTACACAGAGTTACACAGAGTTACGCGGAGTCACGCAGAGTTACACAGAGCTACGTGGAGTCACACAGAGTTACGCGGAGTCACACAGAGTTACGCGGAGGATAGTTTGGAGGACGTGGAGCGCATGTGCGGCAAGGAGTTTGGCGATGTGTGCGCTGCCTCGAATCCTCACGCAAATCACTACTCTGCGTGAACTCCCGCTGACTCTGCGTGAACCGTACCCAACCTCATCACCCGCATGGCATTCGGGGGAACGCGCTTGCCACGAGACACGCCGGAGGGGTACGATGACGGCGGCGACGGATTGTGAGCGAGCGAGGAGACGCGCGTGCGGGTGGTGTCATTGGCGAGCGGCAGCAGCGGCAACGCGCTGGTGGTGCGGGCGGGGCAAACGACTGTCCTGGTGGACGCCGGACTTGGCCCGCGCATCCTCGCCGCGCGCCTGAAAGAGGCCGGGATCGCGGCGAGCGATGTCAGCGCCGTCCTGCTGACGCACGAGCACAGCGACCACACCTGTGGAGCCCGCGCCTTCGCCCGCAAGCACGGCGCCCCCCTGCTCTCGGACCCACGCACCCTTGATCGGCTCTGCGCCCAGCCGGAACCTGGCCTGTCCATGGCGGCCACCCCACCCGAACGCATCGAGCTGGCGGTGGGACGGGAGACGCGGCACGGCGACCTGAGTATCCGCAGCTTTGCCGTCTCCCATGACGCGGTGGCTCCCTGCGGCTACCTGCTCTCGACCGGCGCGTGGAGCGTGCTCTTCGCGACGGACACGGGCGAGGCGACGGGACCGATGTTGGAGGCGATGCGGCTGGCGAGCCTGCTGGTGATCGAATCGAACCACGATATTGATCGGCTGCGGCTCGGCCCGTATCCCGCGCACCTCAAGCGGCGTATCCTCAGTCCGACGGGCCACCTCTCCAACGAGCAGACGAGCCAGGCGCTCTGCGGCACGCTGGACGAAAGCCCGCGCTGGGTCTGGCTGGCGCACCTGAGCCGGACCAACAATACGCCGGATATCGCTCGCGCGCATGTTCGCCAGCGCCTGCGCGAGCGCGGCCTGGGCCATGTGCGGGTGCAGGTCAACGCTCCGGGCCTCGGCCCCTCCTGGGATAGCTCCTCGCTGCTGAGCGGCGATCCCGCGCAACATTCGCTGTGGGGCGCGCCCGTTCCAGCGAAGGCGTCCGTCGTGAGCGTGACTGTTCCCGCACCGGAACGGGGATAGCAACTGGTCTCAATGCGAGGCTATGGCATCGTCGCCAACTGGCGCACGTGAGCGATATCGTTTGACCGCGTCGGCCGCACCTCATCGGCAGTCAACGTGGCCACTGCAGCCGTCTCGCCGCTCATGGTCGTGAACTCGACCGTGTACCCCTGGCCGCCCTGATGGACCATCACGACAGTGCCAAGATCTCCAGCCCGGAGTTCATACTGTGGCAGGTCGGTCATCAGGACGACATCGCTCAGTTCGTCAATCATCGTGTTCCTCCGCGTGACTCTGTGACAACTCCGCGTGACTCTGCGTTACCCGTACTCCGTCCCCCGGCGAGTACGCGAAACGGCAGGCGCGGCCACCCATACGAGGGGAAGGTCGCGTCTGCCGCGGAACCGATGATGGCATGCGCCCGGCGGAGGGCTAGCTCATGTGCTCGGAGATGTAGTCCACCGCCTCACCGACCGTGGTGATCTTCTCGGCGTCCTCATCGCTGATTTGCAGCTTGAACTGCTCCTCCAGGGACATGATCATCTCGACAAGGTCGAGGGAATCGGCGTTGAGGTCCTCAGTGAACGAGGCGTTCTCGGTCACTTCGCTTTCGTCAACGCCCAACTGTTCGGCGATGATCGGTTTGAGCTTGACGAGGATCTCTTCTTTCGACAGGGACGACATCTAACGTACCTCACTTCCGGCGCTGGATGCTGGCGCTCCTTGAGACCGGGTTACTATTGTGCCCAGGACGCCGTTCACGAACCGGCTCGAGGTGTCGCTGCCGAAGGACTTGGCAAGCTCAACAGCCTCGTTGATGGCGGCCTTTGCTGGCACAGAATTATTGTACAGAATCTCGTAGATTGCAAGCCTGAGAATGTTCTTGTCAATGCGCGCCATCTGCGCCAGCGGCCAATCGCTCGCCGCGCCCTGAATCTGCTCGTCAACCTGGCTCAGATGTGCCAGCACACCATGCGCCAACTCGCCGGCATATTCGGCGACACGCGGAGAGAGCGCCTGGTCCTCGATGTGGCGTTGGAGCACCTCATCCACATCGTGACCGGTCGTGTCGTATTCATAGAGCGTCTGTAACGCGGTGGTGCGCGCCTGTCGGCGGATTCCAACTCGCATGGCTAGGCGATGTCCTGAATAAACACGTTGATTGCGCCGACTCCCATTCCCAGAATGTGCTCCACGGCCGCGCCTACGGCCTCTTGCACTTGCGCGCCCACGTCTACCATGCGAGCGCCTGGCTCCGCGATCAGATACAGATCGGCGTCCACCACGTTCGCGCGCACCGCAAGGCGCACACCATAACGCGGCAGCGGACCACCCAGCCACGCGGGCCAGCCGGCGCGCGTGTCGCCCATGCCACTGACGCCCGGCACGCTCAGCGCGGCCTGCTCGACGACGGTCCGCAACACACGGCGAGCGATTCGCACCGTGCCAAGCTGCTCGATGCCGATATCGTCGGATGAGAGCGTCGCCACCGCATCGCGCCCCGCGCCCGGTCGCCGCCGCGCGGGGA
This sequence comes from Ktedonobacterales bacterium, assembly GCA_035279925.1. Lineage (GTDB taxonomy): Bacteria > Chloroflexota > Ktedonobacteria > Ktedonobacterales > JADMIN01 > DATEGV01. Next base: position 4,423 of record DATEGV010000338.1, read on the forward strand.
TGGACGCCGCGCCGTCGTCGCCTTCCTGCCACGTGTTCATTGCGTGTCTCGCAGCCGCGCCGCCCCAGACGCAATGTCATCCGCCGAGCTGATCGAGAGCGTTGTCGCGCCCTTCGCGATGCGCTTGATGAGTCCCGCCAGCACCTGGCCGGCGCCGATCTCGACGAAGGTATCCACGCCCTGCGCGGCCATGTACTCGACTGACCGAGTCCATTGTACAGGAGATTCGATCTGCCGCGCCAGTTCGCCGCGCAGGTCGGCGGCGGTGGTGAGGGGGAGCGCGGTGATGTTGGCGATGAGGGGAACGGCGGCGTCGCGCAGGGGAGCCGCGGTGACCGCCTGGGCCAGCCCAGCGGCGGCGGGCGCCATCACGGGCGAATGGAACGCGCCGCTCACCGTGAGTGGCACAACTCGTTTGGCGCCACGCGCGCGCGCCAACTCCATCGCGCGGTCCAGCGCCCGCTGCTCGCCGGAGATGACGATCTGGCCGGGAGCGTTGTCGTTCGCCAGCACGACGCGCCCCATGCCGGGATGCGCATCCGCTTCGGCGCCCAGCGCCGCGCGAGTCTCGCTGGTGGCCTCGGCGCAGACGGCTTCGAGGGTCGCGGCGTCCATTCCGAGGACTGCCGCCATGCCGCTGGGGCAGACGCTCCCTTCCAGGTGCATCAGGCGCCCGCGCTCCCGCACCAGGCGCAGCGTGTCGCCGATGCCGAGCGCGCCGGCGGCGGCCAGTGCGGCGTATTCGCCGACGCTGTGGCCCGCGACGAACGCCGGGGTGAGTGGACCCGTCACGGAGGGTTCGCCGTCAGGAGGCAGCGATGCGCCGGCGGCCTCTTGCAGCGCGGCGAGCAGGGCGAGGCTAGTGGCGACGATGGCGGGCTGGGTGTTGGCGGTCTCGCGCAGCGTCTCCTCTGGCCCCTCAAAGCAGAGCGTCGAGAGGGGGAAGCCAACGGCGGCGTCGGCGAGGGCAAAGACACGCTGAGCGGCCGGCGACGCGCGCGAGATATCCGCGCCCATCCCGACCGCCTGGCTGCCCTGGCCTGGGAATACGAAGGCGATTCGTTGGCTCACGCGCTCCCCCGTCGGCGGTTAATGGTGAAAACTGACGCAAGAAGCTCTCAGCCATGAATGGCCGGAGCACGGGCGCAGGGTGGCCCGAAGGCCCGAACCAACTGACCGATCCGGCGTCAGGCGGTATTACTCGGCGGCCTTGGACTTGACGATGCCCGGCACGACACGGCCACGATAGACGCCGCAGTTCGGGCAGGCGTGATGCGAGAGCCGCGCCCGGCGGCAGTTGGAGCAGATGGTGAGCTGGGGAATCTTCACCTTCTGTTGCGATCGGCGGTTGCCCCGGCGCGAGTGCGAGAGGCGTTTCTTTGGTAGTGCGCCCACGAGAGTCTCCTCAACGACTTCAACTTGGTCGGCGGTTGGTTTGCCGTGAATGATTCAAAACGGCGCGCACGGCAAACGCTGCCTGCGACGCGCACATGCTCGCCTATTGTACCACAGACGCGCGAGGGGGAACAGCGCCGCCGCGAAAGCGTACTTGGGACGAGGTACGATTCACGCAGAGTCAACGGGAGTCGGGACGGAGGCGCGCGGAGGCAAGGAAACTGGCATCGGGTCACGGGGGGACACTGTCAGTGGC
>DATEGV010000339.1:0-7665 GCA_035279925.1 Ktedonobacterales bacterium
GCCGAGGAGAAGCACAGCATGAGCCACCGCGCCCGCGCCGCCAACGCCGCCCGGCCCGCCCTGGCCCATCTGTTGGGGTAGGACGGCGCCCCGCGATTCTACGGTATCATAGTGGCGGGCGCCGCTGCGCGCTCCTCTAGCTGGGAGATCCGTGTGCGCCCACAACCCGTCCGCGTCGCCATTGACCTGGAAACCACCGGCCTCCATCCTGAGCAGGACACGGTCATCGAGATCGGCGCGCTCAAGTTTGCCGGCGAGCAGGTCATCGAGACCTTCGAGAGCTTCGTGGGCGGCGACACCACCGCCATCCCGTATCGCGTGCGCCGGCTGACGGGCATCACCCCCGCGCAGGTGCGCCATGCCCCGCCCATGAGCGATCTGGCCCCACGTCTGCGCGCCTTCCTGGGCGACTTGCCGCTCGTCGGCCACAGCGTTCCCTTCGACGTCGCCTTCCTGCGCAAAGCCGGCCTCGCCCGCCACAATCCCCTCGTAGACACCTACGAACTGGCGACCACGCTACTGCCCAATCTCGCCAGCTATACTCTGGGAGCCGTCGGGACCACGCTCGGCGTCAGCAGCCCCACGTATCACCGCGCCCTCGCCGACGCCCAGCTTTCCCGCGATGTCTTCCTCGCCCTGCTCGCCCGACTCGAAGACCTGGACGCCGGGACGCTCGAAGCGTTGGGCCGGCTCACCGCGCCACCCGATTGGACGCCGGCGTTCTTCGTCCGGGCGGAGCTCCGCGCGCGGGCGGCCGCGCAGCCAAGGCCCACCGGTCGCGGCGCCGTCGGTGGGACGCTGGGCGATCAGTTGGCCGCCAAGCTGGGCATGGATCCCTCCGTGCTGGCGCTCGCCGTGGCGCCGGGCGTCACCCCGGCCGCGAAGCGTCCCGCCGCCGCCGCCTCAGAGCCGCCTCCGGACGTGGCGATACCGGCGGAGCTGGATGCCCCGGCGAGTGCGCTTGCCCATAGCGTCAGCGCGTGCTTCGACGAGGGTGGCGCGTTGCTCGCCGAGATCGAGAACGATCCCGCCAGCCGGGACGCCTGTCTCGTCGCGGCGCTGCACTGGGCGGAGCAGCATGAGCAGCGCGTCTTGATCTGCGTCGCCAATCGGGACGCGATGAATCAGATGGTGTCAGTGGGGTTGCCGCGCGCGTTTGCCCTGGCCGGCGTCGCGCCGGAGCGCCTACCGGTGGCGGATGTGGACGAGAGCGCCGCGTATCTCTGCCTGCATCGCTGGTACGGCGCGGCCCGCGAGTCGCGCGACAGCGTGTTCTCGCGCGACCTCGCCCGCGGGCTGGCGAAGCTGACCGTCTGGGCCGGGCAGACGCAGACAGGCCGCCGCGCTGAGGTGACGATGGGGGGGCCGGACGGCGTGGCGTGGGAGCGGGCGCGCGGCGGTGAGGAGTACCAGGACTCGTTCGCGTCCTGCGCATACCGGCGCGACGGCTACTGTTTCGTCACGAAGGCGCGTGAGGGCGCGGAGAATGCCCGCGTCGTCGTCACCACGCACGCCGCCCTCGCCTCCCAGCTTGCCGGCAATGAAAGCCTGCTGCCGGTGGCTGGTCGCGTGCTTGTCATGGACGCGCATCTGCTGGAGGACGAGCTACGTCGCGTTGGGGAAACCACGCTCGACCGGCAGGAGATACTGGCGCTGCTGGATACGCTGGCCACGATGGAGTCGGGCAATCGCCGCGCCGGACTGCTCCACATCGCCGCGACGCGCGCAAACGCGGGAAGTGGCGACATCGAGCGCGAGCGCGCCTGGTTCGCGCAGGTCCAGCGCACGCGGGCCAGCGTCGAATCGTTCTTTCAGGCGCTGCAATTGGTGATGCAGGCGGCGGCCGGCCAGCGTGACGAGGACGCGCAGCCCGGCGAGAGCTTCGAGCAGCGCACCCTGCGCGTGGACGACCGCACGCGCCAACTCTCCGCCTGGCAGACCGCCGCGAGCGCATATACAACCTTCGAGGGCCACTGCGCCGCGCTGGCGAAGCTGGCGCGCGAGGCTGGACGCGCCGGGCAGGGTGGCCGCGAGCGTAAAGGCGGCCTGGCCGCGGACGGCATCGCCACGGACCTCTTCGGCGTGGCCCGCGCGCTCGAGCGCCAGTGCCAGCGCGGCGCGGCGTTCTTCCATCCACAGGGCGAGCAGAACGCCGTCCGCTGGTTGCGCGTGCCCTACGCGCCAGGAGCGAGCGCGCCGCCGAACGGTCCCTGGCAGCGTAGAGACCGTCGCGGCGAGAAACCCGACGCGCGCGAACCGGCCGCGAAGACGGAGACGGGAGCAGGCGCGCCTACCACCGAGCAGACCACACCGCGCCAGGAGGCTGCGGAGCGGAGCGAGCTTCCCATCGCGCAGAGCGCCCCGTTGCGAGTGGGCAACTTGATCGAGCCGCTGTGGCAGCCGGACCGCGCCCTCGTGCTGACGGGCCCCGCGCTCGCCGTCTCCGGCGACTACGCCTATCTGCGCGGCACGCTCGGCCTTCCCGATGACACGCGCACGCTGAACCCCGCGCGGGAACGCGCGCGACAGACGCTGCTCTGCCTGCCGGACGACGTGCCCGAACCGAATGTGAGCCAGTATCAGCGCCGCCTGGATGACGCGCTCGTCGCGCTCGCTACGGCGCTCAATGGCCGGCTGGTCGCGATCTTTCCGTCGCATGCGGCGCTACGTTCCAGCGCGCAGGGCATCCGGCGCATTTTGGAGCAGCGCGACATTCTCGTGCTCGCTCAGGGCCAGGACGGCTCCGTTCGCCAACTCTGGCAGACCTTTCGCAATGAGGAGCGCGTCGTACTGCTGGGCGCCGGGGCGTTCTGGGATGGCTCCGAGCAGCCTGAACGTCCGCCTGCCTGCGTCGTCGTCACGCGCGTGCCGTTCCCCGCGATGAGCGATCCTCTGCTCGCGGCGCGGGCGGAGCAGTGGCGCGATCAACAGAACGAGTTTGTCGTGCCGCACGCCGCCCTGCGTGTCCATCAGGCGCTGAGCGGACTGGCGTGGAGCCACCAGCGGCGCAACGCCATCGTGCTCTTCGACCGCCGGCTCCAGACGCGCGGCTACGGTCCCACTATCCTCGAAACGCTGCCCCACTGCACACAGGAGCAGGACACGATGGCCCGGCTCACCGAGCGCATCGCGGAGTGGGTGGAGTAATACCAAACCTCGCGCGCGCTCTCCCCGCGTTCGATTTCGCCGCTGGTCGCAGCACGTATCTACGCCGCCTCGTGACCCCCGCGCTTGGCGCGGTTGCGACCGCCGATACGAAGCACGCCGCCCGCCGAGCCGATGCACAGCACCGACCCGGCGCTGCCGATGCTGAGAAGGCTGCCGGTGCTGCCGATGCTGAGCACGCTGCCCGAACTGGCGATGCTCAGGATGCTGCCGGCGCTGAGCAGACTCACGACGCTGACCGCGCTGAGCAGGCTGCCGGCGCTGAGGAAGCTCAGCCGGCTCGCGACACTGAGAAATGATCGGTTCTTGCGCGCGGGCGCTGGCGTCTGTATCTGGCGTTTCATCGCATCACCCTCCCACTACGAACGCTTCTCGTGTGCATTGTACTCCAAGTGGTCATCGGATTCGACGCGCAGGCCGCGCGCGAACAGCGCGAGCATCCCCGCGAAGCTCACGCCGACATCCACGCCGAGGGCGAAGGCTCCGGACATTTCGAGCAAGACGAAACCGTGCAGGGCGCTACGCAGCGCGCGAATCGCGTGGATCGCCGGCTCCCCTTCCAGACCATAGCCTGCGAGCACGGCCAACAGCACCTCCACGGACGCGAACGCCGCCGCTTGCACCTCCTCATCCGAGGCTGGAGCCACATACTGAAGCAATGTATAGAGGCCGGGATGCGCCCGGCCATAGGCGCGGTAGGCGACGGCGACGGCGGTGAGGGCGGCCTCGCCCGAGAGGCCCATCGCCGCGCGGCCCAGCGCCTCCGCCAGCCCGCGCATCGCGATTAACGCCAGCTCGCGCCGCAAGCCTTCCAGCCCGGCAATGTGATTGTAGAGGGAGGGCACGCGCACGTTCAGGCGCTCGGCCAGCGCCGTCAGCGTGAGCGCGTCTATCCCCTCCGCGTCAATCAACGCCGCCGCGGCCGCGACGACCCGGCGCGTATCGAGCCCAGCCCTGTGCGTCACGGGCCTATCGCCCGCCAAAGCGCCGCGCCGCCTCCGCGATCGCCGTGTCCATCGCCGCTGCCGGCCGCGTCAGCACGGAGCCATGCCCCACCGCGAGCCGCGCGGGATCGAGCGCGCGTAGCGCCTTCGCGGTCCGCAGCGCCGTCGGCTTATCCCATGTCCCCATCGCGACAAACGGAAACAGCAGCTTCGAGACGCCGGCGACGGCCATCCCGAAATGCGTGCTCAGCGCGTCGCCCGCGATCAGCGTCGCGTCGCGTGTATCCAGAAACGCGACCTGGCCGGGCGTGTGTCCCGGCGCGGCGATGACCTCGAGCGAGCCGATGCGCTCCCCCGGTGCGACGGTCCGCGTCGGGCGCGTCTTGCAGACCGGCCAGCCGCCGCGCACCTTCCCCTGCGCCTCATTCGGATCGAGCGTGAAGTCGCGCGCCAGCAGACGCGCCTCGCGTACGGAGACGATCACCTCAGCCTCCGGCAGGGCGGCGTGCAGCGCGTCCAGCGAGCCGGCATGGTCCATGTGGGCGTGGGTGAGCGCGATGCGGGTGATCGGCGCGCCCAGCGCCTTCGCGGCCGCCAGGATCGCCTGCTCTGTGTGGGCGAGTCCGGTGTCCACGAGCGTCAGTCCGTCGTCTTCACGCACGAGGTAGCAGTTGATCGGGAACAGGACGGTGCGTCTGAGTATCTGCGTCAAGTGTTCGCCGTGGGCGATGGTGGGCATGGTGTAGTGTCCTTTCTGGATGGGCGAGCCGCGCCTGATATGGGGTCGCGTTCGCCGTATACGACATCACTTAGTTTATATACTAATGTGATTAGTAAAGTCAAGACGGCAGGTTAGAAAATGAGAAGCCATCACCCCGAAATGTCAGGGAAGGGGACGGGATGGGAGCCGACGGTCGGGCTCGAACCGACAACCTGCCTTATAAATACGTTGGTGATCAATGTTTATTGATGAGTTCCATGTACTCGTCATGCCCGCCGATCCACGTCCAGGTCATCTCGTCTCCGGTGCGTTGGCCAAGTACACGCAATCCTCGCGATACGCGAACTGACCAGAGATGTTGTTTGGTGTCTATTTCCTTGAACCGTAAGCTCGGATGCGTTGGATCACTCTGGAACAGTTGATAGGCTTTGTGCGCGCGCCGACGCTCTTCCACTGGCAGTGCGGAAAAGAGCTTCCAGAAGTCTCTCGTCGTACGTGACCTCACGGGCGACGCTCTGCCCGCTTCGTACCGGGCTCGGCTTCCTGGTCACCCATGTCCTCAGGCGTGGGGAATGGCAGAAACGGCCCCTTCTCTGCCTGTGCCGCCATCTCGGCAAAGATGGCTTGGCTCCGTGGATCCGCGAATTGTTGGTCCCACAGGGCGTCGTCGAGTGCGTCCAGCCATGCCTCAATCTGCGCCGCCAGTTTGTCTTGGGCATCTGGCGAGAAGTCGGCTGCGCTGTCTACTACGGCGCGAAGTCGGTCGGTCAGCATTGGTACACCTTTTCGCGGTTCTGCCTACTTACTGTATCTGGTCGAGGAGTTTGCGGAACTGCTTTGTGCGTTTCGACCTCACGAGAGAAAGGTGTTTCCCGTGATCTCTTCCGTCTCGCCTGCCTCATCTTCGGCCAGCGCTTCGTTGACGAGCCGCTCGAGCAACACATCGGAGCGAGGATCGGCAAACAGAGACTCCCATCGCTCCGCGGCGCGCATCTCCTCGATGAGCAGATCGGCGAGTACGGCCTGCTCCTCCTCCGAGCGATGCTCGGCCAGCGCGAATGCCTGCCGAAGGCGATCAATCATCATGCGCTAAACAGCCCTTCCGGGTGGTCGAGTAATGTTCCATATAACCGCCAGATCAAATACGGAAGCGCCACTTATGAAGCCACATGAGGGCCACTCACCTGGGCGTACTCGACAAGGAAACAAAGGGGAGCCGACGGTCGGACTCGAACCGACAACCTGCTGTTTACAAAATGGATGTCGCTGGTTCGTGACCATTCAACTCTGTTCGCTGTCCGGCATCATACCACACCCTACTATTCGCAGAATGCCGCTTCAGTTCACCCTGATTCGCCGGTGTGGGGGTCAAATCCGGGGGTCACTTCCCGCACGGCCGTGGCGGACAACTTAGGAGCGAATCGTGGAACCCGTACGGCGGTCCGCACTTCTCGCAGATCATTGGACGCCCTTCTGCTCCGGGCTGCGGAGTTGGGTGAGACGATCTTCTGCATACCTGAGAGCTTTATGGTCTTCCAGGTTGGCATGTCCTCTTCTCACGACCACTTGATATAGCTCCTCAATCGCTCCCTGTCGCCGCACGTCGGCCAACAGAGAGAGCAGGGCGGCTTTTGTCTCTGGGCTAGGGAGTGGTATGTAAACACCATGCTCGACATTCTTTGTTGTCCACTCAGCAAACCTGTTCAGTATCTCGTCTACTGTCTTGGCTCGTCATTCGGAATGGTTAGCGCTCACAGCTGCCTACCTTCAGGATATTTGGTAGGCACGACCTCCGGCTCAGGTCCAAGGTCTTTCGTGCTCTTTCCGCATTTTGAACACTTGAAGGCCGGCACGACATTATCCCAGAAGTTGCGGTCGTCGTAGGCGCCCCCGTATGTATCGGTAGCGCCGCAGTTCTCACACTCCATGTCAATGGTTAAATCTCGTCTATATTGGTTATATCGTCTAGTAACTCTCATGTCATCCCTTTCAGTTTTTACTTGCTTCCCATTCTTCTTTGGTCTTGAGTCCATGCAGCGTCTTGTAGAAGGTCTGCCACATGGGGGTGGGTAGGACGTAGCCGGCGTCCTTGACGGCTTGCCGAATCTGGGCGACTGCCTCGTCTTCACTGATGTCACGTGGCCGGTCATAACGGTTCAGAATGGCGCGCAGGCTGGCGTCGAGCGACTTGTCAGTCATGGTTGTTCCTTCAGTACTCTCCCTGAACGCAATATCTGGTCGGTGACCGCAAAGACGAGCCGGATCGCCCGTTCGCTGGGCTGTTCATCTTTGAGCCATGTCTGGATATATCCCCGGCTGTTGGCGGCGCTCTCCTCCTCGTAGAGGTCTAATTCATGCCCGGCGAGGTACGCTGTCGCCTCGGCTTGGAACTCCATCAGTCCCCGGTGCTGGGCGTACTCGCCGAGATTCGTGGTGACGGTATGCCCGAGAATTATATGACCCATCTCGTGCAGCATGGTCTTCTCCGGATACACCGCCATCGGATTGATCGCCAGTTCGCGCTCCACGCTGTAACCTTGCACGTTGCCGCTTAAATGCTGGAACGGGATGCGCTTGATCTTGAGCGTGTCGAGCGCTTTGTCCATGTCCCACTTCGGGAGCGGCTTGGGCGGGATCTCCGGCCCATCGGTGTCAGAGTAGGCGAACACGGCGCGCACGACCTTGAAGCCGATCAGTCGCGCGACGCGTGCGCGCTTCTCATCCGGCGTCTCGCCTTCAGGAGCGGGCTCGGGGTCAGGGGCACGTTCCTTGGCGAGGAGAGGGACAATCACCTCTTTTGCGCGTGCGCCTTGGAGCACATGCCGTCCCAGGCTT
>DATEGV010000340.1:0-3804 GCA_035279925.1 Ktedonobacterales bacterium
TGATTCGCCGCCGCGACTCTTGCAGACGGTACGGGGGGTGGGTTACGTCCTACGTGGCTAGACGGCGCTCGGTATCACGCCGTCCACGACAAAAACTGACCGATATTGTCGCCCGCCTGCCCATTCGCTGGCGGCTGGCGCTGATGACATTCGGACTGCTGGCGGTGCTGCTAGCGGCGCTGGGTACCATCGTGTCGGTCAGCGAAGAGCGCACCCTGCTCACCAATCAGGCGACCTCCCTGGACGTAGTGGCGCGACAGACAGTTGGAGCCGTGCGCAACACCGGCCTGGGTGTCTCGCCGGCCGGAGACACCCACCCTCCGGCAACTGGCGCGCTTTCGAATTCAACGATGAGCGCGCTCGCTTATCTCGCGCAGCAGCTCTCCGGCCCCAGCACGCGCGGCACGGTGTACAGCCCGGCTGGCGCGGTGCTCTATTCTGGCGTTGGGACCGGCTCCGGTTCGTTCCAGGGCGGTCCGCCCCCCGGCGACGACCGCACGCGCTTCTTCCTGGCTCAGGTGACGCTCAATACCGAGGCCATTCTCGGCGCCGAACGCAGCACGCCGGCCGACGGCTCCTACACGCTCGCTGCCGACACGAATGGGCAGACGCAGCTTGTCGTCTTGCTGCCCATCGAGGACATCCAGAGCCAGACGACGGTCGCCGTATTGCAGCTCAGCACGCCGGCGTCGCCTATCCTCTCGGCCGTCATGACAACGCGCCTGGTGCTGGCGTTCGGTATCGCCGCCGCGCTGCTCATCGCCGGAGCCGTCATGTTCCCACTGCTGAGCGCGGGCCTGCGACCGCTCGTCGTGATGGAGAAGACCAGCGAGCGCATCGCCGGCGGCGCGCTGTCACTGCGCCTGGACGAGCCGCCGACGCATGACGAGATCGGTCGCTTCGCCCGCTCATTCAACTCGATGGTCGCGCAGCTCGAAGCGGCGTTCAAGCGCCAGAAACAGTTCGTCGCGGATGTCTCGCACGAGCTCCGCACTCCCCTGACCGCCCTTGGAGGCGGCCTCGAAATGCTGATGTTGGGCGCGAATCGTGGCGACCCGGAGGCGGCGCACCGGCTCACGCGCGGCATGTACCGCGAGGTCGAACGCATGCAGCGACTTGTAGAGGATCTCCTGACACTGACGCGCCTGGACGAGGGGCAGATGATCGTGCGGACGGAACCCGTCGCCGTTGGCCCACTCCTGGCGGAGGTGGCGGAGCAGGCGGCGCGCATGGCCGGAGACCGCACCCTTGAAACGAGCGCGCCTGAGGATATCCCCGCCGTCCAGGCCGACGCCGACCGTCTCCGCCAGATCATCCTGAGCCTGGTGGAGAACGCCGTCAAATACAGCGCCGACGACGGGGTGATACGGCTCTCCGCGCGGGCCAAAGGGCAGAATCGCATCGAGATACAGGTACAGGACAACGGCATCGGCATCCCCGCCGAGTCGCTGCCGCACGTCTTCGAGCGCTTCTATCGCGTTGATCCGTCACGCGCGCGGACCCAGCGTCGCGGCGGCGCTGGCCTGGGACTCTCCATCGCGCAGAGCCTCGTCGCGGCGCAGGGTGGCGCGATCAGCATCGCGAGCGCCGAAGGCTCTGGCACAACCGTGACCTTGCTCTTCCCACGCGCCGGCGCCAATCGCCCCGCCATCGCGCCGCCGTCCGCGGATCATGGCTCAGCGCCACCGCTACCCGCTCCCCAACCGACGGAAACGACTCCGTAACTGCCGGGAATCAAGGCAGTTTCTCCACATTCAGGAAACCTTAAGCCCAAATCAACGGCGATTCAGGCCCCTCGCGCATACTCTCCACGACGGGTGAGGCAAACGCCTCCACGTCGGGAGATGAAAGAAGCGCGCATGGCGATGCGATCATGCGCAACCAAGCACGAGGAGGTACCCAATGTTCAAGGAGTTGTTCACGTCGCGCCGGCCCACCGGAATCGCGCCCACCGGAATCGCGCCCACCGAACTTGTCACCGCTGAGAATCCCTACGTCGAGCGAGTGACGCTGCCGGACGGATATGTGATGTACGTCGCGCGTGGCAGTCTCGTCGCCGCCAAGTCGGTGGTCGCGGCGCGCAAGCTCGCTTTGCGTCGCATGGAGGAGCGCCGGCTCGCGGAGGAACACGCGGAACAGGCGCGGGGTATGCGCCGTTACGCATAAGTCGCGCAGGCCAATGGGAGACGCGCCTCGTGTGTTCGCGCCGCTATGTGCGCAACCGCGAGGCGCCACACCGCACCCTGGCGAGTGCTCACGGCTGTTCAGCGAATCTTCAGCTACCCTCACGCGTGCGTTCAGCCGAGCCGCGTACGATGCCTATGAGGAGGGTACTCAGGTGGTAACTCCTCCCGATAGTGAAAGGGACACTCTCCCATGAACGACGATCTCGCGCCCAATTTCTTTGTGGACTACCCGCCACGGCCGCCGAGGCGACGGCTGCGCTGGTCACGATTGAGCGTGCTGGCGGTGGCGGCGCTGGCGCTGGCGGGAATCGGCTTCGTCCTCGCGACGAATCTGCCCGCGACGTTCGCCGCCGCCGGACAGTCCACACCATCATCAACCAGCGGGTCCGGCGGGCCAGCGATGGACCATATGCGCGGCGGCCCGGGCCACGATCTCACCGTCAGTAGCGTGAGCGGCTCCGACATCGTCGCGAAGGACGAGAATGGCGCCAGCGTGACCATCCACACCAACTCCTCGACGACGTTCGAGCGTGCGGGGACCAAGATTAGTCTCAGCGCGCTGACCTCCGGTACCACGATAGACGTGCGTGGCACGCGCAACAGCGATGGCACGATCACCGCAACCGACATATCCATTGCGCTGCCGGTCTACGCCGGGAAGGTCACAAAGATCAGCGGCAATACGATCATCGTCACGTCGCCGCGCGACAGCGCGACGCAGACGATCACTGTCTCGTCATCCACTGTCTATACGCGCGCCGGAATCTCGGCCAGTCTCTCGGATGTGGCGGTTGGCTCCTACATCGCCGCGGAAGGCACAGTGAACAGCGACAAGAGCCTCGCCGCCGCGCGCGTTGACATTGACGTGCCGCACGTGGAAGGACAGATCGTGAGCGTCTCCGGCTCAGATATCACCCTGCGCGATCCCTTCGGCGGCACGCTGACGATTCACACGACGGCCAGCACCAAGGCGACCAGCGTGACATTCGGGGCGAGCGGGCCGACGCAGACGACGATCGCGCTCTCCTCGCTGAAGGCGGGCGACCAGATCTCGGCGGCCGGCACACAGAATAGTGATGGTTCGCTGAACGCGCTGACAGTCACGCTCATGACCAACGCGCCATCGGGGCAGCCCGGCCACGGCAGCCCAGGCTTCGGCCCCGGCGGACCCGGCTTCGGTCCTGGCGATCCCGGCGATGGTCTAGCTCCGGCGGCGTAGGCTTGCCGACCTCACCCCCCGGCCCCCTCTCCCACGAGGAGAGGGGGAGCAGGAACGACCTCACCCCCCGGCCCCCTCCGCCGCGCTCTGGCGCCGGCTCCGCGGGGCTGGGCCCCGCTTCTCGCAGCTGCGCTGCTCGCGCCGTCGTGTCCCACGAGGAGAGGGGGAGTCAAAAACGAGTGCGGACGTGTCCCACAAGAAGAGGGGGAGCGCGAGGAGCCGCGGCGCCAATCAAGCGTCTGTCTTGCGCTGGTGGGAAATTTGTGGTATCGTTTGTCTCGCTGACGGGGTGGCGTAACCGCCTTCCCACCACATTCCGGGATCGTCTAGTGGTAGGACAGCTGACTCTGGATCAGTCAACCGTGGTTCGAATCCACGTCCCGGAGCCTCAACTCAATT
>DATEGV010000341.1:0-5646 GCA_035279925.1 Ktedonobacterales bacterium
GCGCGCGCCGTCATGCGCGCAGAACTTTGCTCCCGCGCGGTTGAGATAGCCGCAGCGCGGACAGATGCGCGTGCTCTGCGTCAGCGCGGCGCGGGTCACCGGCACTGGCGCCGGCGGCGGGGCGGATTTAGCGGAACTGGGCGCGCGTACGGCGGGCACGACACGCGTCGCCGCGGCGCCACGCGGCAGCGCCACCGGTTTCGGCGTCGCTGGTGGGGGTTGCAGGGGCTTGAGGCAGGCGGCCAGCGCGTCACGCATCTTCGCGGCGGTCTGGAAGCGCTGGCCCGGGTCGAGCCGCATGGCATGGATGATCGCGCGCTCCGTGGCTTCGCTGACGCTCGGTTGGAGCTTCCGCAGGCTGCCGGGCAGCGGCGTCTCCAGCGGCTTCGGCTCGGAATTGGTGAGCAGGTGAAACATCGTCGCGCCCAGGCTGTAGATGTCGGAACGCGCGTCCGTCTGCGTCTGGCCGAGATGCTCCGGGGAGGCGTAGGTCATGGTGCCGAGGTTCTCGGTGTTGCTGAGCTTGCCATGCTTGTAGGTGCGCGCGATGCCAAGGTCAATCAGCCGGGCCTCGCCCCCCGGCGTGACCATAATGTTGCCCGGCTTCAGGTCGCGCACGATGATCGGCGGCTTGCGCGTATGCAGGTACGTGAGCACGTCGCAGACGGTCATGCTCCAGCGCAGGGTATCCGCCTCTGACAGCGGCGCGTGGGTGCGCGCCAGGCGTTCTTCCAGGTTCGCGCCGGGGATGAACTCCATCACGAAGTACTGGCGGCCGCCATCGGTGAAGCTGTCCACGAACGCCGGCAGCGTCGGGTGCGCCAGCGTGCGCATCAACGCGATCTCATCGGCGAAACGCTTGCGCGCGGCGGCGAGATCCTCCGTGGACGCGCCCGGCTCATCCAGCAGCTCTTTCGCGGCGTAGACCGCTCCTGGCCGGTGGGTGTCCTCCACCTGATAGACGCTGCCCATGCCGCCTTCGCCGAGTTGCGCGCGCACGCGATAGCGACTAGCCAGCAGCGTCCCAATTGGAAGGCCCATATGCGCGACCTTACCGTTCCAGACAGCGGACCAGCACGGCGGTGATGTTGTCCTCGCCGCCGTTCTCGTTGGCGCGCTCGATGAGCAGGTCACACGCCTCGGCAGGGTCGCTTACCTCGTTGAGGATGCTCTCAAGCTGAGGATCATGCACCATCTCCCACAGTCCGTCGCTGCACAGCAGTAGGGCGTCGCCCGGTCGCAGACGCTCCGTGTAGATGTCCACCTCGACCTCTGAGCGGCCAGCGCCAAGCGAGCGCGTGATCAGATTGCGGTTGGGGTGGTCGTAGACGTCTTCCCGGCTGATCTGGCCGGCCTCCACTAACCGCTCGACCAGCGAGTGATCCTGAGTGAGCCGCTCCAGCTTGCCGTCGCGCAGGAGATACGTGCGGCTGTCGCCAACGTTGGCGATGAACGCCTGATCGCCGACCGCGAGGGCGGCGGTGACGGTGGAACCGAGGCCGCGCGCTTCGGGATGCTTCTGGCCGTAGGTGACGATCTCTTCGCTGCTGCGCTCGATGGCGTCGCGGAGCTTGTCGGCGTAGTGCTGCGTCACGATGGATTCTTCAAGCTGGCGCGTCTCGTGTTCGCTCTCCTCGCCAGTGTCGCTCTCCTCGTTTTCCTCGCTCTCCGCCTGTGTCTCCGCGAGGGGTCGCGTCTTGGCGGGGTCGTCGCGCTCGTCGCCCTTGCGCACGGCTTTGCCCTTGCCGCGTTTGCGCTTATTCAGACGCAGGGTGGGCTGGCTGCTCGTCGGCCCGATGACGGGGCTGAGGATCTCGCCGATGGCGTCCACGGCGATCTTACTGGCGACTTCGCCCGCGTGATACCCGCCCATGCCATCAGCGACGATGAACAGGCCCGCGCTGACCTGATCGTTCTCTAAGACGTTGGCGTAGCAGTTGTCTTCGTTCTGGTCGCGTTGCTTGCCAACATCGGTTTTGGAAGCTGCAATGAGGCGCAGCGCCATGCTGCTCTCCCTCTCACTCGAAATGTGTGTTGTACATCGGCTCGTTACACCGCATAGAGAACGGATCGTCGCCGGACGGCGTCGCTGAGGCCGTGCCCGCAACTATACACTACGCCACCTGCCTCCGCAATGGCGGCAACGCGGCGTCGAATGTCTCGCCACCACCAGCACGTTATACGCCGCTTTTCCCTTCAGGTTGCGCGTCCGCGCGTGACCGTCGCATTGTATCACGCCCGCGCCGTCACGCGAATGCGAGCGCGACGCGGTGGACGATGAAGGGCAGGGGCGATTCACCACCCCTGCCCCACAGTGAAACTCGCAACCGGCGTCGCCGCGCTAGGCGGTGGCTACTACCGTCTCCGCCGCTTCCGCGACGACTGGGAGCGGCCGAATGCTGACGCGCTTCTTGGTGCGGCTGTCCCACTCGAACTTCACGGTGCCGTCGGTGGTCGCGAAGAGCGTGTAGTCGCGCCCGCAGCCGACGTTGACGCCGGGATTGATGCGCGTGCCGCGCTGGCGCACGATGATCGTGCCGGAGCGCACGAATTGGCCGTCGAAGCGCTTCACGCCGAGCATCTTGGGCTTGCTGTCGCGGCCGTTACGGGAACTGCCTACGCCTTTTTTATGGGCCATTCTCGTCCTACCTTCATACGCGCGCTCGACCGGGTTCACTCCAGATGGCGCGCGGGTCCGCCATTATTTCTTGGACTTCTTGCGAGCCGGCTTCTGACTTGTCTCGTCGTCGGGAATCGAGTCGCCCGCCGCTTCGATGACCTCTTCGTCGGCGCTTGCCGCCTCGATGTCGCCGATAGCCTCATCGAACGCGAGGGCCTCGATGGCGTCAGCGATGCGCGCCTCATAGCGGGTGGACGCGCGCTGCGCGAGCTTTTCGTAGCGCTTGCGGTCCTCATCGGAGACGAGGCTCTGCCCCTCCGCCTGGATGTCGGTGATCATCAGGTAGGTGTAGTCCTGCCGGTGGCCTTTGGTACGGCGATAGCGCTTCTTGGCGTTGTACCTGAAGACGATGATTTTCTTGCCGCGTCCTTCGCGGGCGACGGCGCCGACCACCGAGGCTCCTGGAACAGTCGGCGTGCCGACGAGGGTTTTCCCATCAGCGGAGACAAGCAGTACCCGATCGAGCGCGACCGTACTTCCAGGCTCGGCAGGCAGCAGCTCCACCTCGACGGTCTGGCCGGGGCTGACGCGATACTGCTTGCCCCCCGTCTCGATCACTGCGTACATTAAAGTCACTCTCCTGTGTCGCCCGACGCCGAGCGGCCCCTGTTCCCACGTTCGGCGCGGCGAGCGCGCAGACACACGCGGATGGAGGCGGATCGCGGGCGCGAAAATCGAGGTCCTGTTGGCTGTCGCCCTGGTGGCGACCATCGCTTAGCGTAACACAGCCCCGCTCTCGTGTCAAGCGCGTTGCGGGACGCGAGGGCCTATGCTATACTGTCCGGCGGAAGGGTGTCCGAGTGGTTTATGGTACCGCTCTCGAAAAGCGGCGTGCTCTCAAAGGCACCGCGGGTTCGAATCCCGCCCCTTCCGCCCGGTTCTCGACGGTTGGTCTGGCGAGTAGGCGCAGGCTTGCTTGCCGTAACGCCGTGTAGACCATTCTGGAGGAGTCCCATAGAGGCCTAGTGGGCGCGACTGGAAATCGCGTGCGCCTGAAAGGGCGCCGTGGGTTCGAATCCCACCTCCTCCGCCCATCCAATCCGCATCATCGTCGGCAGGGGCCGCGCGATAGCAAAATTGCGCGTGCAAGCAGAAGGATCGCCGGTATGGATCTCGGCCTCTCCGGGCGCGTCGCCCTCGTCACCGCCGCGAGCAAGGGGATGGGCCTCGCCAGCGCGAAAGCGCTCGTCGCCGAGGGCGCGTCGGTGGTCATCTGCGCCCGCGAGCCGCAACGCCTGGAAGAGGCCGCCGGTGAGATTCGCGCGGTGGCGACTCAAGGCGCGCAGGTCGCCTCGATGTCCCTCGATGTCTCCGCGACGGACGCGCCGACAAAACTTGTCGGAGAGGCGCGTGACCGCTTCGGCCGGCTGGATGTGCTGGTGGTTAACGCTGGCGGCCCACCGCCGGGCGGCTTCGCGCGGGTGGGCGACGCCGACTGGGAGCGCGCCTTTCACCTCACGCTGATGTCGGCGGTGCGACTGATCCGCGAGGCGCTGCCGCTCCTACGCGCCAGCGGACAGGGGCGCGTCATCAACATCCAGAGCACCAGCGTCAAGCAGCCGATTGACGACCTCATCCTCTCCAACGCCCTGCGCTCGGCGGTGATCGGCATGGCCAAGACGCTCTCGCGCGAGGTCGGCAACGCGGGCGTCACCGTCAACAACATCCTGCCAGGCATCATCCTCACCGACCGGCAGCGCGAGCTACGGGGCGCGGAGGCCGCGCGGCGGGGTGTCGCCTTTGAGCAGGTCATCAGCGAGGCAGGGCGCGGAGTGCCGGCCGGGCGTGTCGGCCAGCCGGAGGAAGTGGGCGCGCTGGTGGCGTTTCTCGCCTCGGCGCACGCCTCGTACATCACCGGCACGAGCATACAGGTGGACGGCGGTCTGCTCACGACGATGCTGTAGCGCGCGACTTCACCTCACAGCGCTGGAATGGTCAGAGTGTCCTGGCCTTCAGGCCGCACGACACCTGTGCTCCGGCCATTCATGTCCGAGAGCCACCTACGTCAATTGTCCTCACACCGCTAGTAGCATACACCCGGCGTACAACTCCCGCCCCGCAATCGGTACAGTTCGTGCGGACAACGGCGGGGGCTCCGCATATGAGAGCGCGAGGTACAGCCAGCGAGGGAGGCGAACCGATGATACCGAACGAGAGCGCGCCCGTGGCCGGCGTGGATGAGCTGACCGCGCGCAAGCTGGAGGCGTTCGACCGGCTGGAGCGGACCTTCGAGGCAAGCTTCGCGTACCTGCGCGACATGCACGGCGAGCGACGGTTCGCGGCGCTCCCACTGGAACGCACGGTCGCCTATCTGCACGCGCTCTGGGTCTGCGAGTGCAAAGACTGGCTCCTGAGCGTGCCGAAGACGATCGCCCGCTATGAGGGTGGCGCCAGCTTACAGGCGCTACGGGCATGGCAGCAGGGGGACGAAGCGACCGTCAGCGCGTTGCTGGAACGCAAGCTGGATGGGATGAGCTTTGCCACGCTGAGCCGGCGGTTGCGGGAGGCGCGTGACGCCGGCGACACAGCGCGCGCGAAACGGCTGGCGCACGGGCGCGGTATCCTGCTGAATCGCGCGTATAACCTCAACGCGGCGCTCGACGCCATTTTCGCGGCCACGCCGGAGGAGGCCGCGCGCCAGGTGAGCGAGGCCTCCGCGCGCTACGGCCACGCGCCCGATGCGATTGAGCGACAGCTTGCCGACTTCAAGACGCCGCTCTATTCGTATGCGCCGCATCCCGCACTGGCGCGCCGCAACATCCAGGTGATGAACCGGCTGGGCGTGCGCGCAACCGGCAGCGACGCTGACCGCCCCGGCGAGCGCACAGCGAACGTGGAGGCGCCAACCCTGCCACTGGCGCCGTACGCGCAGGAGGTGATTGTCAACGAGCATACGCTGTCGAGTATGGCGGACAACAATCCGGCGCATCTCGACCTGGCGATGCCTCCGCTCGATCTTGACGACG
>DATEGV010000342.1:0-4381 GCA_035279925.1 Ktedonobacterales bacterium
GATGTGGATCGTCCAGGGCGTGCCGATCGCGTGCTCGATAGTTGCGCGCTCCTGTTCGCTGCCGGCCAACGTCACCACCGCGCGCCGGCAGGCCATCGCCTCCATGCCGCGCAGGAGCCGCGCCTCGCGCCGCAGCAGCCAGCGCCGCGCGGGATTGTTCGTATGCTCCGACGCCGCCGTGGCGACGGTCCAGCGTGTGGAGCGGCCATCCACGATGACGGGGCGGTTCCAGGTGGGCGGGATGAACTGCGCCATGCCGACGCGATCAACGTGTATCGCCTCGATCCGTTCGCGCCGCAGCGTCTCGTTGACGGCCCGCGCCATCGCCTGCGTGTGCTCGCGCCGCAAAAGATAGGAGTCGCCCTGCGCGAGGCTGCTTGTGAGGCTGGCGGCGTCGCGCGGGAGCGAGGCGCGCATGGGCACGAGACTGACGCTGGCGCAGAGGGGCTGCGCCATCCGCGCGAGGGCGGCGTCGGCGTCGCGCCGGCTGAAGGCGATGAAATGCGTCTCGTGCTCGCGGCCGAGGTAGCGCAGCGCCTGGAGTGACTGCGCGCCCGCGCGGGTATCCGAGGGGAAAGGTAAGCCTCGCGCGAGAAAAAGGACACGCATGCTCTACCTCCTATCCAGGTGGGAATGCGGACGCCGATGGACCGGCGCGCGTCTCGTCTGTCTCCAACCCAGAAGTCGCAGCGGCGTCTCATAAGCCGTTTCTTTGTCTCCGTGGCCATTATACCGAGTCATGGTCCCACCATCTCATTTTTAGTACTATGAGTTATCACTGCTGTCCATGTGTCGTATTAGAATATGACAGTAACGCTTCGACTCTCCAGGGACAAGGATCCGCCCACGTATGTTTGATCTCCAGGCGCACATTCTGCCGACACTCGACATCGGCCCGGCCAGCTTCGAGGACGCCATCACGTTGATTCGCGCATTGCGCGCGGAAGGGGCAAGCCACATCGTCGCGACGCCGTACTTTGGCGCGCCCTACCCAGCCATCGAGGCTGCCGAAGCGCAGTCGCGGGTGCGGGCGTTGCAGCGCATGACTCGACAGGCGGGGATAGACGCGCGGCTGTACGCGGCACAGCTCGTTCGGCTGGACGACGAGGGTGAGTGGGCGCTGGTGAAGGGACGCGCGGCGACGATCAACGATGGTCCATATGCGCTGGTGCGGCTACCGGACGAAGGCATACCCGACGACGCGGAGGCGCGTATCGCGCGGCTGCGGCGCGCGGGGATCATCCCGATCCTTGCTCATGTCGAGCGGATCGCGCAGGCGCGGCGCGATGAGGCGGCTCTGGAGCCGCTGGTCGCGGCCGGCGCGCTCTGCCAGGTGACGCTGTCGAGCCTGACGGCGAGCGTACCCGCGGACGTATATAGGACAGCGGCGGCGCTGCTCACGCGCAACCTCGCGCATGTCTTCGGCTCCGGAGCGCATGGGTCGCTCGCCGGACCGGCGGGCATCGCGGCTGGGCTGCGCGCGGCGGAACTTCTGGTGGGGAGTCAGCGTCGTTGGGAGATGGCGGTCGAGACGCCGCAGGCGATACTGACGGGCGCGCCTCTGCCGGAGCGGGAGCCGCTCTCTCCGGCGCGGACACGCACGAAGGGATTCTGGTTACAGCAGGGCGCGGGCTGAGAACTCATATGGTCCTGTTGTGGGTGTAGCTGAGCCGTTTCACCGAGATGAAGGAAAACCGCGCATACTGGCACGTATAATGCGGCCCAACCGAAGCGGGCAAGCCATATCGCGGACGGAACTGGAAGGAGCGGATCGCATGCGTTTGCGCGAGAATCGGGTCGCCACCTCTGGGCGCTCCGCGATTTTCATTGCCCTGGAAGGCGTCGTGTGGGATCGGCGCGAACTGGCCGAACGCGGTCCCCTGGGCGCCAACGCGCTCGCCGGCGCGCTCGACGGTCTGCGTCTCCTGGCTCGGGCGGAGGTTCCCCTCTACCTCGTCGCCAACGGGCGGGAACTTCCCAGGGCCGATCCGTGCGCGGAGTTGGCGCGGCTGGGCGTCCTGGTCGCCGGCCTGATTACCTGCCCGCATGGCGCGGATGTGGTGAGCCGTCGCAAGGCGCTGACCAAAGAGCTGCGACGGCGCGCGCGACAGGATGAGCTGGCGCTCGCCACGTCCTTGTTCATCGGGGACACATGGTCGCTGGCGGAGGCCGCTTTGGGCCTTGGCTGCCAGCCGGTGCTCGTGATGACTGGACGTGGCCGGGCGCAGATCGCGCTGCCACAGACCACCACGGTGCGGGCGCGCACGTGGTACGCCGCCGACATGGCGCTGGCGGCATGCAGCGCGCTGGCGCATTTCCTCGGCGATGACCCTCTGCTCACTACACTCGCGCTGCCCCAGGAACGCGAACGCTCGACGGTCGCGTAGTCCCTCTCCCACGCAACCGACCGGTCCGTTGTGGCGTATACTCGCTATTGGACCGCGCATGACCACGAATGTGTCGCGTTCGGTTGGGAAAGGGTTGAGCGTCAATGCGTAACAAACTGTTAGCCGCCCTGGATTACCTGATTGTGCTGGTTGCCGCGCTCGGAATCGCGATTGGAGCATGGGGTATTATTCGCATGACCAGTGACCACGCCGCCGACGTCTGGTCCTACCTGATGATCGCGTTTGGCGTCCTCTGCCTCATCGTGTTGGGGTTAGGAGGGCGCAGCGGTCCAGCGGCTCGCCTCCGGCAGGGCTATCGCGTCCGCTCCGTCGGGCTGTTCTCGACACCTGGCGCTGACTCGCAAGCGGAGCCGCGCTTCAAGGGCATGGAGACGACGCTCGACAACGATTAGGACGCTGACTGGCGTAGACGCTCGCCGATCTGTTCGAGCGAGTCGGTGGTGATGTGGCGCAGGACAGCCCTCAGCGCGTCCGGCGTCGCGGTGTCCAGCGCGGCCAGCACGGCGGCGTCGAGCGTCTGGAAGCGCCCTTCGAGCGCGGTGCGCACAGCTTCGCGTAGCGCCTCCGCCTTGCCCTCCGCCTTGCCTTCCGCCTTGCCTTCCGCCTTGCCTTCCGCCTTCGCCTTGTCCACCCATTCGCGATAGAGCGGCGATTGGTCAAGTATTTCTGTCGACATGAAGAGCCTCCGTATCAACGCCCGCATGGCGTCGTTGCCGAACTGTCGCGCGCCAAAGACCGCCAGCAGCGACGCCAGCTCGCTGGCTTCCTCGGGCGCCGACTTCCCTTTCATGACCCGCGCCGCCGGCGATGATTGGCGATCGCTCGTACTGCGCGTCTTTCGATGATTGACACTCGCAGTGCAAGAGTATAGCATGGGAAGTGCGAAGCGAAATCGTCTGGCGCCCCGACCCAGCGTCTCGTGCAGGCGAGGAAGAGGCTGATGTGGACAGACAGCAGGATGAGACGGGCCCCCGAGACAGCGATCCTGGCGACGGCCAGCCGATAACGCTGGACCAACTGCATGAGCTCGCACGCCAGTTCCTGGCGTCAGGCGAAGGATTGCCCCCCGCGATCGCCGACGCGCTCCGTGGGCTGCTGACGCCTGATCCCACCCAATAGCAGATCCAGAACGGCGTAGCAGCGGTGAATGCTCTCTTCAACGCGATCTCAGATCAGGATGACGATGATGACCAGGACGTCTCCGTGCTTCTCGCCCTGCTCGCACCGCCGCTGCGCGAGTGGTACTCTACACCGACTTGGCCTGCCTCGCGTGAATGGCTCACCGCCAACCTCGACCGACTGCCTACCGACTCCGCGGAAGTGTTCGAAGCCGTCGCGGCCCGCGCGGTTGGCGCTGGTGCGCCCCGAGCGGCCACGCTCTTCGCACAACATGCCGCCCTGATTGCCAGGGCGCGACAGGACGGTGTGGACGCCGCGTACACAGCGATTGTTGGTGACAGTGCCCTCGCGAACGCACAGCCGGACGAGCTCGCGGAACGTTTGACCGAGTTTTTCAGCCTTGCCCGGCGGACCGCCGATCCGGTACGGCAGGTCGCGCTGGGCCAACGTATCCTGGCGCTCGACGCAGGCGAGCGCCTCACGAGTGAAGGCCGATTTGCGGTGCTTCTTACTTTGGGCAACGCCTTGCAGTCAGTAGCGTCCATGAGAGGCGGATACGAACGCATTAGACTCCTCAGGCAGGCGCGGGCATGCTTCGAGGCAGCGGCGCGGGAGCGGCCACGCGAGAGCGCGCCACTTGAGTGGGCGGCTGCAACGGCATCTGCCGCCGCCGCCCTGGGCGATTTGGCGGGGACGCAGGGAGGACGGGAGCGGCAGGCGAGCCTGCGCGCGGCGTTGGTGGCGTATGATCTGGCGCTCGTGGAGTACCGGCGCGATGTGGCGCCCACCAACTGGGCCACCACGCAGAACAACAAAGCCGCCGCCCTGCGCGCTCTGGCGGGGACGCAGGGAGG
>DATEGV010000343.1:0-4136 GCA_035279925.1 Ktedonobacterales bacterium
GGCGCGTGATCGCGTGCGCTATACTATGTGACACGATGAGACGACGCGCGGCTGGCGTCGGTGTGGCCGCCGAGCGGTGGATGCGCGGCTCTGATCAGGAACGCGCGCCGCAAGGCGGAGGATGGCCCATGGTTGCCAATGATCCTCCCGGCATATGCCCACTTGACGGGCTAGCTGCCGTTGAGTATCATGGTACAAACAGACCGGCTCCTGAGGAGAACGATGGAATGGGAAAACTGTGGCCGTGGTCGAGCCGTGAGCTTCCCTCCGCAATCGCCGAGGCGCCGGATGACGGCGAGAATACGCCAGGGCTGACCACGGACGAGCCCGGACCTGACCCCGATCTCAGCGAAGACGAGAGTTACCGCGAGCTGCTCGCCGCGGCGCCCATCTCGCCCGGCGCGGCCGCCCTCCTGGCCAAGGCGCCGGTCACGTTGATCCTGACCGAAGCCATTCAGAGCGAAGAAGCGTTCCAAATCCTTGAACAGGCCCATATCCGTTTCACCGCTCGGTCACATTCCTCCAAACGGGCGCCCACGGCAGTGTGGAGCGGCGAAAAGTTCGTCGGTCTGGCGCGCATCCGGGAGCTGGCTCGTGGGCTGCGCGCGAGCGAAAGTGTGGTCACGAAGCGAATACACGAGGGGCCAACCGAGCACCTTGGTCCAGCCGATCCCGGGCTCAGTCAGTGGATGGCGGACGTGCGCGAGCGCCAGATGGACGACGCGCGCGCGGTTTTCGCCCGCATGCAACCGGCGTGGAGCGAGCGGGCGGCGGCACAGGCGCAGCGGTAGCCGTGCGGCACGCGCCCCTATACGCATCGGTCAGTGCAGAGCCAGATGGCCTCGATAATCGTGTCGTCGCGGATGGCGATCTGCACGTGAGACAGGTCATAAATGGCGGTGCTTGGAAAGATTCCCCGGCCGTGAACGAACACCTCGCGTACTGAGCGGATGGCAATGCCACGCTGCTCGGCGTACGCCCTGGCGACGAGATTGAACACCTCGCGATCACGTCCATGCGCCTCGCCTTTTTTGCCAGGCATGGTCGTTTTGAGTCTCCTGTGGATGCGGCGAAGCTCTCGGTTGCCGCCTTGCAACGTGTCAATCCAGTCGTCTCGAGACCCAAGCAGATTCATGCAGCCGTCGAGCCGAATAAGCGCGCCAAGCACAACCGTCTCGCTGGAATGATGTTCGTCCGCCCAACGCTTTGCGCGGCGGTGATCCTCTTCCCAGAAATAGCTCCCGTCACCGAGCCAGTCGCCCGGTTGCATGCTCGGACGAAATCGCGAGGCGAGAATGGATTCCGCATAGGCCCGGCTCGTCCCATGATAACCGATGATGGGAAAGACGCCCCTCGCGGCCAACTCCTGCCTGACCCGCGGGACCTCTGCTAGCTCTATTCTTCGGTAGAATCCGGACGTTCCCGCTTCACCATCACCTGACGTCGGCACGCTCATCCCCGTTCCCAACAACCGGACTCGTTCGGGAATCACGCGGTAGTATTATTCGTATACCACCCTACCTGCTATTATGCTCGCTCGCGTCAACTCTGATCGGCGGCGCTGGGTGGGGCAAGGTGTGAGAGGCCATGATTCAGCCGCCACTACCCATCCCACCATCGGTGACATCCGAGCTACGCGCGGCGCTGGCCGACGCCGCTGAGTTCCTGGAGGACGCGCGCCGTGTGGTCGCGCTGACGGGCGCGGGCGTCAGCACCGAATCGGGCATCCCCGACTTCCGGGGCGAGGGCGGCCTCTGGACGCGCGTGGCGGCGACCTCGTACCGCGCGTTCCTGAGCGACGCGCAGGCGCGCAAGGACTACTGGCGCATACGACGCGAGCTGATGCCGCTGGTCACGCGGGCGCAGCCCAACGCCGCGCACCGGGCGCTGGCGAAGCTCGACCGGCGCGGCGCGCTCTCCGCCGTCGTCACGCAGAACTTCGACGGGCTGCACCAGGCGGCAGGCATCCCCACGGAGCGGGTGATCGAGTTGCACGGCAATACGCGCGAAGCGGTCTGCCAGTCGTGCGGCGCGCGGCAGCCTATCGGGCCGGTGCAGGCGCGAGTGGAGGCCGGCGAGGAGGAGCCGCTCTGCGCCTGTGGCGGCTTTCTCAAGGCGGCGACGATCCTGTTCGGGCAGCCGCTGCCCCAGGACGCGCTCGACGCGGCGAAGGCGCAACTCGGCGTCTGCGATCTGCTGCTGGTGGTCGGCTCATCCCTGCGGGTGACGCCCGCCGCGCGGCTGCCCTTGATCGCGCTGGAGCGCGGGGCGCCGCTCATCATCGTCAATCTGGAGCCGACCCCGCTGGACGCGCGCGCCGACGTGGTGATACGCGCGCCCGCCGGTTGGGCGCTGGAGCGCATGGTTGACCGTCTGTTCGCCTGATTCTTCTCCACCGCACCCAAGCCGCTGGGCATCCAGTATAGCAGGCGACCTCACTATTCGACCGGTAAAGCCACTGGTCCATATCTTGCTTGCTGGCGCTTCAGCGGCACGTGGCGATTGAGACAGCGCCTGCCGACCAGTTCTCGTGACGCTGTTGAGCGAGCGGCGCGTTTGGCGCGCCTCCGCCGCCAGCACCTCCACCGGAAAGACGAGAGGCGCACGGTGTCCACATCCATCAACGAACCCATCAGCCCCGCTCCTATGACGGAGCCGCGGCCCGAGACGCTGCCTGCCTATCTGTCCAACGGCATGATTGGCCTGCGAGTCCGCGAGAATCCGCTGCGCAACGGCGTCGCGATCATCAACGGCTACTCGGGGCGCGATCCGGGGACGCAGGTGGAGGCGACACCCTACGCGCCTTATCCCCTGGGCGGCGATCTACGCATCGGCGCCACCTGGCTTTCGGAGTTTCCCTACGCCGTGCGGTTCATCGAGCAGTCCTACGACTTCTCCCGCGGCGAACTCCACACCCGTCTCACATTCGCGACTGAGGGCGTCGTGGCGCGGATCGAGACGCTCACGTTCTGCAGTCGGACGCTGCCAACGCTTGTCCTGCAAGAGATCGCCGTCGAGGTGGACACGGCATGCGACCTGGCGCTGCGAGCGACGGTGGACCCGACAGGCATCCCCGGTCAGATGCTGGCGCGCAATGTCGAAACGCCGGGCAGTGAGCATCAGATCGTGGACGGCTCGCTGCACTGGGAGAGCCTGGGCGCCATCTCGACCTGCGGTGTGGCCTACATTACCCGCCTGCTGGGCGCCAGCCATCCGCGCCCGACGTACGCGCAGTGGCACGAGCAGGGTCCGCTCGCGACCACCTACACGCTCCACGCCGAGCCGGGCAAGCGGTACCGTCTACGGCAGATTGCCAGCATGATTTCCAGCACACTGCATCACGCGCCAGATTTCCAGGCGTCACGCATGGCATGGCTGGGCGACAACCGTGGCTTCGAGCGCCTACGACGTGAGAATCGCGAGGCCTGGGCGGAACTGTGGCGCGGGCGGCCGCGCCTGCATGGCGCGGAGCGTCGCTGGCAGGAGATGGCGGACGCCGCGTTCTACTATCTGCACGCCTCCGTCCATCCGTCCTCTCCTAGCAGCACGTCTCCTTTTGGCCTGGCGTCCTGGTACACCTATCACTACTATTACGGCCACATCATGTGGGATCTCGAAACGTTCACCTATCCGCCGCTCGCGCTGACGTACCCCACGGCGGCCCGCGCCATGCTGGACTACCGGTTCGAGCGCCTGCCGGCGGCGCGCTCCAACGCGAAGATGTACGGATACCTCGGCGCCCAGTTTCCCTGGCAGTCTGCCGCGGCTCTTGGGGAGGAAACCTCGCCACTGCTCTCGCCGAACAGCGTCTACGAGCAGCATGCCAGCCTGGATGTGGCGTATGCGTTCGCCCAGCAGGCGTACGCCACTGGCGACGATCATTTTATCCGGCGCCGCGCGTGGCCCGTGCTTGAGGCCGTCGCGGACTGGATAACAAGCCGCGTCGTCCAGTCACGTCGTGGGTATGAGATCCTCGAAATGACCGGTCCCGCCGAAGACAAGGGCCCCGTGGACAACGACGCCTATATCAACATGGCGGCGACTGTTGTGTTGCGTGCGGCCAGCGAATGCGCAAGACGAGTTGGCTGTCAGCCGCCCGCCGGTTGGGAGCGCGTCGCGAGCAAGCTGGTGATACC
>DATEGV010000344.1:0-8964 GCA_035279925.1 Ktedonobacterales bacterium
CGGTGATGGATCTGCGCCTGTTCCTCAACTACACGTTCACGATGTCGAACGTGCTGATCTGGGCCGTGGCCGCGTTCCTCTTCGGCAGCCTCTTCCTGTTGCCGATCCTGTTTGAGAACATCCAGGGCGTGAGCGCGCTCAACACAGGCGAGATCTTCATCACGCAGGGCCTCGCGGCGGCGGTGGCGACGGTGTTCACGGGGAAGTTCTACAACAGGATCGGACCACGCTACCTGGCCACAGCCGGGTTCTTGTTGATTACCGTCGGCACCATCGGCTTCATCAACTTGACGCCCACCACGACGGGCGCGTCGCTCCAGTCGTGGCTCATCCTTCGTGGCTTGGGCCTGGGCCTCACGAATATTCCGCTGCAAACGCTGGCGCTCTCGGTGGTGAGCAATCGCGCGATGGCCCGCGCCACCTCGCTGCTCAACGTGACACGGCAGGTGGCCAGCGCCATTGGCATCTCGGTCCTGACGACGTTCCTGACGACCCGCGCGACGAGCCACGCTCCGCATGTCGTGGCGACCTTCAAGAGCACCCAACTGGCGCAGGTGGTTACGCAGGCGCAGGCGGCGTGCGTGGCGAAGCTGGGGCAGGTTCCCGGTGTCCAGTCATGCGTGCAGGGCATCGTGCAGGGCAAAACGCAGGCCTATGTCTTCAACCACTCGTTCACGCAGGGCCTGAACGACACGTTCGTGTTCTCGATGGTCGCGACGGGAATCTGCATCGTGGTGGCGCTGCTAGTCGGCAAGGACCCGGCGGTGGAGGCGGCGAAGCGGGCGCTGGCGCGCGGCGAGGATGTGGAACGCCAGCCGGTGATGGTGGGAGAATAGAAGTTCTCAGAACCTAACCCCCGACCCCCTTCCCCCGTGGGGGAAGGGGGAGCCGGAGGGGCGAGGTCCGTCTATTTGCCGCTCTTGGCCTGACTGTACCGGCGGGCGATCTCATCCCAGTTGAGAACGTTCCACCAGGCGTTGAGGTACTCCGCGCGCCGGTTCTGATACTTCAGATAGTAGGCGTGCTCCCACACGTCATTGCCCATGATCGGGAGCTGGCCCGTCATCAGCGGGCTATCCTGGTTCGCGGACGAGGTGACGGCGAGCTTGCCGTCCTGGCCAAGCACGAGCCAGGCCCAGCCGGAGCCGAAGCGTTTCGTGCCGGCGTCGTTGAACGCCGTTTTGAAGTTGTCGAACGAGCCGAACGCCGCATTGATCGCGTCCGCAAGCTCGCCGGCGGGGGTCCCGCCGCCGTTGGGCTTCATGATCTGCCAGTACATCGAGTGGTTGGCGTGGCCGCCGCCGTTGTTCTGGACCGCCGTGCGAATGTCCGCGGGAACCTCGTTGATGCGCCGCAGCAGTTCCTCAACGGGCAGATTTTCGAACTGCGCCTGACCTTGCAGCGCCTTGTTCACATTGTCCACATAGGCTTGATGGTGCTTGTCATGGTGCAGACGCATCGTCTGCTCGTCAATGTGCGGCTCCAGCGCGTTGTAGTCGTACGGCAGTGGTGGAAGTTGGTACGCCATCGTCTTTGTTCCTCCTGAGCTCTGGCACATGCCCTCTCAGGGGCTGGACCCGCGCCGGCGTCGCGCCAACCCGCGCTAACCGTCCTCGGCCGGGCTCCCCCTTGGGGTGTTTCATTGCATATCGTAGCAGCCGCTAGCCACTGTACTCGACTCAGCGCGCGTCCAAGGGTTGCCTCATCCCCCCAACCCCCTTCCCCCTGCGGAGGGAAGGGGGAGCCGGAGTCCCGACGGCTGGGCACGTTTCCCCCTCGCCTGCGCACAGGAGAGGGGGTCAGGGGGTGAGGCAGCCTCAGCGCGCGTCCACGCCGCCCAGCCGCGACCAGAGGCCCAGACGCCGTAGCTCCTGCTCCGCCTCAAAGCCGAACGAGGCGCGATCAATCTGGTGGCCGGCGCGCAAGACAAGCCCGCGCAGCATCTCGATACACTCCGCCTTCGTCTGTGGATCTGTCTCAAAGGGGATGTGCTGGGCCAACCGCTCGATGGCCTGTTGATCGAGCCAGCGTTGCTGCGAGTCCGACATTAGGCGCCTCCACGCGAGCGTCGTTCCGCTGGTTGGGGCGCCGAAGGGAGGTTCAGGAGTGGTCCAGGAGTGGCTGCCCGCGCACACATCGTAGCATGCGCGCCGCCGACGGGCAACCACGGGACCGGTCGCCAATTGCTCCTACCAAACATCCCCTTTCCTTGACCCTTCGCCCGTCCGGCGTGTATCCTGCGGCTGCGCTACGAGCGCGCGGCGCCGGCCCACGTCCAACGGCGTGGCCCCCCGCGACCAGGGATCGCGACCAGGGACGCGGCACAGCCGGGAACGAGACGAGGCGCGGCGCGTATTGGAGGAGGATGAGTCATGGAGTGTGATCAGTGCGGCGCTCGACGACCACGGACCGGGCCATGCCCGGAGTGTGGCGCGCCGGCTCCGGGCGCGTACTCCTCCATGCGTGAGTGGCGCGATCAGTCCCGCACCGGCAAAGGCCCCGCCGTCGGTGGTGGTCGCGGCTCCGGCGCCAACTGGGGCGGCTCCGGTGGCCCAGGGAGCGGTTCGGGTGTGCGCGGAGGCCGTGGCTCCGGCGCCGGCTGGCGCTCCGGGCGGCAGGATGACGAATGGGAGGGCGGCTCCGGCAGCGGCGCGAACTATCGCGACGACGACTATGACGATAACCGCCCCGGCAGCCGTTCGGGCGGGCGGAACCGGCGCGGAGCCAGCAACTACGAGGAGGTAGACCTCGAGCGCGCGATGGTGCCCGTCTACGGTGGCGACATGGTGGCCGGCGGCCAGGGAGCCGGGCTGCCCGCGATCCCCGGTCTGCCACAGTCCGACGAGGAGGAGCGGGCGCTGGGCATCCGCCGTCCCGTCTACATTCCCGCGACCGGCGACCGGCGCAAGCGCAAGCTCGGCTCCTGGCGCGTCGTCAGCGGCGTCGCCAGCGTCATGCTCGTCTGTGTCGCCAGTTGCGGCCTCGCGGGTGTCTTCGCTCACAGTCAGATTTCAAGCTTCTTCAAAGGCCCCGTCGGCTCCCACTCGCCCACCGCCGTCGTGAACCTGGCCGGCGTGCCCGTCACGCCCGTCGCGACCCCCGGCCCCAACAAGTCCATCTCGAACGTCGTTACTGCCACCGGCGTGGATTCGGGCCTGAACGCGCTCAACCCCACCTCACACTTCCTCGTCGGCGCCAATGTGTACGTCGTCGTCAGCGTCCGCGGCATCCCCAAGGGCCAGCAGCACGTCATCACGATTCACTGGTATCTCGACGGCCACGATGTGCAGTTACCCACCGATGAAAAACTGAAACAGTCAATCAGCGGTGACTCCAATGTCTTCTTCGCGCTGAACTACACCGCGCCCGGTGTCGGAATGGCCCGCATCTACTTCGACCGGCCCAACCCCGACCCCAATGGGGAATCGAACACCGATCCCTTCCTGGGCGCGACGATCAAGTTCGGCGTGCTGGAGCCGCAGCCGACCGCGACGCCGCACAACCCAACGGGGACGCCCGGCAAAACGCCGTCACCCGGCAAGACGCCCTCGCCGCACGGCTCGACGGGTACCCTGCCGATCGCCGCGCGCGATATTCCGTCGTTTACGTAAGCAGCGGGTAGCCGGGTCCACAGAAGAGAACGCCCATGTCGCAGCGCGATGACCGCCAGCCGCCCTTTGGCCCTCTCGGTGGGCTTGGGGGCGGCGGCTCCAATGGCTGGGACGACTGGGACCCCGACGAGGCCCGGCGCGGCTACACGGGGCATGTGCGCGCCCTGCGCGATCTCGATCTGCGCCCTGGCCCGCTGATTGACTTGCCCACACCGGTCAACCGCCCCGGCGCCGTGGGAGGCGTCTCCGCCGGTGGGCTGAGCCCGGCGGGTTTGGCCGCCAGCGCCAAGGCCGACACGGAGGATTACCTCACCGTCACCTACGACCCACGCGACCCCGGTTTCGCCGAACTCTATGACTCGGTCATCGTGCCGCGGTGGTCCACGCCGTTTGGCCAACTGCTCCTCAGCGTCTTTCTGACGCTCCCGCGCGACGCCGGCTATCAGCTCCTGGACGTCGCCTGCGGGACGGGCTACCCCACGCTCGAACTGGCGCGCTTCCTCGGCCAGGATTGCGATCTGGCCGGCATTGACGTCTGGGAGGAGGCGATCCAGATCGCGCGCCGCAGAGCCACGGAGGGCTGGCTGCGCAACGTCACGTTTCTCGTCGCCGACGTGATGGCCAGCGGGCTGCCGGAACGGTCGTTCGACGTGCTCACCTGCAACCTCGGCCTGGGCAGCTTCGCGGACCGCCCGGCGGCGCTCGGCGCGATGTGGCGGCTGCTGCGGC
Source organism: Ktedonobacterales bacterium (assembly GCA_035279925.1). Taxonomy (GTDB): domain Bacteria; phylum Chloroflexota; class Ktedonobacteria; order Ktedonobacterales; family JADMIN01; genus DATEGV01. The sequence continues at coordinate 4,341 of DATEGV010000344.1, forward strand.
CCGGCGGCCAGCTTCTGCTCACGATGCCCCTGCAATCAGCCATGCGCGAGTTCCTCGACACGTACTATCTGACGCTGCGGGACCTCGGCCTGGGTGACTACATGCGCGCCTTCGGCCGGCTCGTGGCGGCGCGTCCGACGGCGGAGACGATGCGTGACCTGCTCGAACGCTCCGGCTTCGAGGTGCGCCGCACCGTCACCGACAGCTTCACGCTGCGCTTCCCCAATCCGCGCGCCTTCCTGATCTCGCCGCTGATTCAGACGATGTACATGGTAAGCTGGCGCGAGGTGGTGCCCGACCTGACGGTGCGCCGGCTCGTCTTCAATGAGGTGGAGCGGCGGCTGCTGGCCCGCACGCAGGCCAACGGCGGCGAGCTGGCCATGACCACGCCGATGGTCTGCTTCTCAGCCACCCGCATGTGATTACCGCGCTCCGACGAGGAGAAGGGACGGGTAACGCAGAGTCACGCGGAGTCACGCAGAGCCACACAGAGTCACGCGGCGTTTCGCGGAGGGACCATACCGGACGGCAGGGGCGGCAAGCGGCAGGGGGCCGGCGAATGAATTCGCGCCTGGATGGCCCGTGGCCGCGAAGTCGGCCTACGCTGACTCGAAGCAGGCGGGCCGGACAGCATACATGTTATGCTTGGTGATGCCGGCGCGTCTTTGCAGATGGGGTGGCCCCACCCCAGAGCGCGTGGGCCGCCTTACCCCTTGACCGACCGGAACCCTGCGGGGCGAAGAGAAGGTACGGTTCACGCGGAGTCAGAGGGAGTTTGCACGGAGTCAACGGAGGCGTGAGAGCGAGCGAACGCCATTGTGATTAGCGTCTCTGATGCTCTCGGCGCTCAGTCTGGACATCATCTGAGAAACTCTGCGTGACTCCGCGTATACTCTGTGTCCTCTGCGTGAACCGTACCCGATTCGCGCCACAAGCAGCCCCACCAGTGCGGGGAAGGGCGTTGGGGGGATGAGGACATTACAGCGAGCGAAGGAGACGACATGCGCGCATCACGGCTGAGCGGGCGCCACGGCGGTCGCGGCGCGGCGCTGCTCGTCGGCGCCGTCCTGATCGCGCTCCTGATCGCGCTGCTGGCCGGGTGCGCGCCCGCTGGCAACGCGGCCCACTCCCCCACACGCGCGCCAACCGCGACGACCACGCCCACACCAGCGCCCCTCGCCCATCTGCCGCCGCTGCTCGCCCCACCGCCGCTGGTCAGCGCGACAGTCGCGTATCTCGTCAATCCAACGACGGGCGTCACCTACTACGCGCGCAACGCCGATAAAGAAGTGGCGATGGCCAGCACGACGAAGATCATGTCCGCGCTCGTCGCCATCACCTACGGCAACCTCAATCAGCGCATCACCGTCGGCGCGGACCTCGCCCAGCTCGACGGCACGGGCGCGAGCGTCGCTGGCCTGCGCGTGGGGGAAACGCTCACCCTGCGCGAGCTGCTCTATGCGCTGCTGCTGCCCTCCGGCGACGACGCGGCCATCGTCATCGCGGACGGCGTGGCCGGCTCGCAGGCGCGTTTCGTCGCGCTGATGAACCTCGAGGCGACGCTGCTGGGGATGTATCACACCCACTACGCCAACGCGCATGGGCTGGACGCGCCCGGCCACTACACGACAGCGCGCGATCTGACGACCTTGACGCTGGACGCCCTTCGCTCGCCCACATTCGCGCGGATCGTCGCGACGGCCGAATACAAGCTCGACGCCACCGGCGATCACCAGCCCTACGACTGGAAGAACACGAATCTGCTGCTCTCGACCATGCGCTACCCCGGCGCGGACGGCGTGAAGACGGGCTATACGGGCAACGCCGGCGATTGCCTGGTCTTCGCGGCGAATCGGCCCACCGGCGATCTGCTTGGCGTGGTGTTGGGCGAGCCGGACGAGACGACGCGCTTCACCGACGCGGCGAGCCTATTGACGTGGGGCTTTGCCGTGGAGGCGGAGCAGACGGCGCGCTGATACCTCCGCGCGTATAGACAGCAGTGGGTTGCCGCGACCGGCGCGCTCCCGGTGCTACAATGCCTGCGTAGCGGATGAGGAGTCTCCCCGCTCCCTGGGGAGACTGGTTGGGTTGAGGTCCTCGGCCCCTAAAGGCAGTCCCATTGCGACGTTACATACTCGATAGCCTTCCAAGATTCCTACCACAGCGCACGTCACGGATGGCGCGCGGCCATACCGCAACGCTCGGCGCGCTCGCGCTCGCACTCGTCGTCGTGCTGGCGACGCTGCTCGCGGGATGCGCGCGGGCTGGCGGGCGGGCGGCCACGCAGGGCAACGTCTCCGGCGCGGCCAGCCAGCCAACGGCGAATCCCTACGCGCTCACCTACGTCGCCATTGGCGCGTCGGACGCCTTCGGGGTCGGCACATACGACCCCACCCAGGACAACTGGCCGAATGTGCTGGCCGGTGAGCTGGGCCATCTGCGCGCCCAGGTCCATCTCATCAACCTGGGAATCCCCGGCAGCACCGTCGCCGACGCGCAGAGCGAGGAGTTGCCCGTCGCTCTGGACGCCCATCCTGATATCGTCACCGTCTGGCTCGCCGTCAACGATCTCGCCGACAACGTGCCGCTGGCGACGTACACGAGCGAGTTGAGCGCGCTACTGGGGGCGCTGCGCGCGCAGACACACGCCCGCGTCTACGTCGGCAATCTGCCCGACCTGACGCAGTTGCCCTACTTCGCCAACGACGACCCGGCGACGCTACGCCAGACCATTGCGGCCTGGAACACGGTAATCGCCCAGGACACCCACGCGAATGGCGCGACACTGGTGGACCTGCACGCCTACAGCGACCTGTTGGCGCAGAATCCGTCGTACATCGCGCCCGATGGGCTGCACCCGTCCACGCAGGGCGCGCAGGCGCTCGCGGGCGTCTTCGCGCGGGCCATTCATGGCTGAGAAGGCTGCCTCACCTCCTGCCCGACCGAGTCCCTGCGGGGCGAGGGGAACCCAAGCCGGAACGTCGCGGCGCTGGCTCCCCTTCCCTCCGCAGGGGGAAGGGGCGGGGGGATGAGGCAACCTGCCTGCGCCGCCGTCGCGCCACATCCTACGCCGCTCATGTGACCATTTTCAGGCGCGATTGGCGCCCTATGCGCATAGCAGTCGCTTGTGTGTCCGCGTCCGGTCTCGTGCGCCGGCCATTGATGGCCGCGAGAATGGGGCGGGCGAGGCGGCTGGGCGCGGAAGGCGTGATGGGATGTGGGCAGTCCTCCTCTTCGTGTACGTGTATTCCCTGTTCGTGCTGGGATACTCGTTGCTCGTGGGGGCGGTCTACCTCTCGCAACTGCTGATCTCCATCATCGTTGTGACGGGCCGGCGTCGCGCCGCGCCGTTCGCCGGACTGGATGACCTCTTCGACTCGCCCCTCACCCCCGCCATCTCAATCATCGTGCCGGCCTATAACGAGGCCGCCAATATCGTGCAGAGCGTGCGCTCGCTGCTGAACCTGCGCTATCCGCGCTATGAGGTCGTCGTCTGCAATGACGGCTCCAAGGACGACACGCTCGCCATTCTCACGCGCGAGTTCGCGATGCGCCGGCTGGACGCCGTCTTCCCCCAGCCGATTCCCACGGCGCCCGTGCGCGGCGTCTACGTCTCCACCATCGAGCCGAATTTGACGGTCGTGGATAAGGCGAACGGTGGCCGCTCCGACGCGCTCAACGGCGCGATGAACCATGCGCGCTGTCCACTCTACTGCTGTGTGGACGCCGACTCGATCCTCGTGCCGGACGCGCTGCTGAAGGTGGTCCGGCCCTTCGTCGAGCGGCCCGAACTGACCGTCGCCGTCGGCGGGACCATCGGCATCGCCAATGGCGTGCGCATCGAGCGCGGCTCCGTCATCGAGATCGGCATGCCCCGCAGCCCCCTCGCGCGCTTCCAGATCATCGAGTATATGCGCGCCTTCATCGGCGGACGCACGGCCTGGAGCCATCTCAACAGCCTGATGATCGTCTCCGGCGCGTTCGGCCTCTTTCGCCGCGACCTCGCCGTCGAGCTGGGCGGCTATCGCACCGACACCGTCGGGGAGGACGCTGAGCTGACCACCCACATCCATCAGTACATGCGCGAGCGCGGACGCAAATACCGCATCGAGTTCGTCGAAGACACGTGCTGCTGGACGGAGGCCCCGGAGACGCTGAAGATCCTCAAGAGCCAGCGGCGCCGGTGGCATCGCGGCTGCTTCGAGTTCCTGGCGATGCACCGAGGACTGCTGAATCCGCGCTACGGGCCTCCGGCGTGGCTGGGCTACCCCTACTTTTTCATCGTCGAGTTGATGGGCCCAGTGGTCGAGGCGAGCGGCTATTTCGTGCTCGTGGTGTCCATCGCGTTTGGGCTGATCAATCTCCGCTACGCGCTGCTGCTCGGCCTCGTCGTGCTCTGCTTCGGCGTGCTGGTGACGCTGGGAACGCTGATCCTGGACGAATTCAGCTTCGCGCACTATGGGCGCTGGCGCGACATCCTGATCCTGTTCCTCTTCTCCCTGCTGGAGAATCTGGGCTACCGCCAGCTTACCGTCATCTGGCGGCTGCAAGGGCTATACGACCTGGCGCGCGGCGCGAAAGGCTGGGGCGTCATGGAACGCAAGGGCCTGGGCGCGTAGTGGGG
>DATEGV010000345.1:0-2750 GCA_035279925.1 Ktedonobacterales bacterium
AAGTGGCCCTGGATCGAGGGCACACACGTCATACGTATCGAACTGCTGGGCAACCTGAGCGATGACGACTTGCGCTTTACCCCAGGCGGCGCGAACATGACGCTCGGCGCGCTTTTCCGCGAGTCAGGTGACATCGAACACGCCTATGTCCAGTCATTGAAGACCATGTCGCAAAACTGGTCGTATTCCAACACCGAGACGGGCATCGAGCAGAGCGTGGAGCGCCTCAAGACCTGGCTCCAGACGCTCGACGGTGAGATGACCGCGCTCGTCGCCGCCTTCTCCGACGACGACCTGCGAAAGTCCGTTGACCGTGGCGGCTTTGCTGTTCCGGTTGATATGCAACTCGATATCTACCTGCAGGCGCTGCTGATCTTCCTCGGGAAGGTCACCATCTTCTTCAGAGCAATGAATCGGCCCTTGCCACAGAACGTTCAGGAGTTCATCGGCTAGGAGGCGGCAGGTCCGGGAGATCAACGAAGGAAGGGAGGTCCGTCACGGGCTCAGCTTCCCTCGACCGTCTGGGAACATCCGCCGCAACTGCGCCAGGGGCGCGAGCAAGAGCAGCGCGGCGGTCACGAGATGCAGCCGCTTGACGGCTCCGCGACGTTTCGGCTGATCGCCCGTGCCGAGCAACGCGGCGCCGAGGGTGAGGAACTGCGCGACGCCAACGGCCTTGCCCGCGCCCGTCGAGCCGATGCGCACACGCGACACCCACCCGAAGTAGCGCGCGAGCACGACGGCGAAGGGGGCGATCCACCGCGCGAGCAGCGACGTGACGAGCCAGCGAGGCAGCAGCCGGCGCGCGGAGAGCGTGAGGACGAGGGCGAGGGTGAACTCGAAGTCGGCGATGCCGTCCAGGTACGCGCCCAGACGGGTGACACGACCCGTGCGCCGGGCCACCGCGCCGTCGCCGATATCGGTGGCGGCCGACCCCAGCAGCAGCGTCAGCGCGAGCAGGCGATTGGCGGGCTTGCCGCAGAGCAGATGGCCGAAGAGCAGTCCGGACATCGCGCGGCGGGCGAGCGTGAGCGCCGTTGGCAGACCGAGGTCCGTGTGCAGCGGATCGCCTCGCTGGGGATGGTTCATGCCGAGGTGCACGTAGGCGTCGCACTGCGCGCTGGCGAGGACGAGCGCGGCTCCGGGGATGGCGCGGCGAGCCGTCTGTGGGTCGTCGAGTAGCCCCTCCAGCGCGAACACCGCCGCCTCGCTCAGCCCCAGTGCGACCGTGACGCCGGCCCACGACGCGACGAGTCGGGGATTTGCTTTTGCCGCGCGCCGCGATTGCCGCCAGGACCGGCCCAGGAAGCGCAGCCATCCGGCGGGCCGGTAGTTGCTCGCGCGCAGCTCGGCCAGCAGGTCCAGCGCGAAGTCGGTGATCTCGTCCGGGTGGGGTTGTGGCGGCTGGGCTGGCGCGTGCCACGCCGGCTCGGCGCGTTCGCGGGTCTCCGTCATCGTCGTGCGCCGCCTCCTCTATCGTGTATCCGCCTGTTAAGGGATATACCCGTCGGGAGGCGCGCTTGTACCAGATGAGGCCGCCCTACCGCGCCACGGCCGCGATGGCCACCGCCGGCCCCGTGTTCGCGCCGAGCGTCGGGCCGAGCCACGTGTTCTGCACCGAACCGTTGTACTGCCGGCGCAGAACCATCTCAATCTCGGAGATGGCCTCGATGGACGTCCCGCAGACCAGCAAACGGTCAACGCCGCCCTGCAGCGCCAGGTCGCGCATGCGTTCCAGCGCGCGTTGGCGCGGGCGCACCGTCTCCACCGGCTTCACCTCGCCGTTTTCAATCGTCAGGATCGGGTGCGCGTCCAGCATCGTGCCAAGCATCTCCTGCGCCCGACCCACGCGCCCGCTCCGCCGCAGATATTCCAGCGACTCCACCATGAAGTAGACGCGCGTGCGCTTCAAGATGGCCAGGGCGGACTCCTGGATCTCCCACGCGGAGACGCCCGTCTGCGCCAATTGCGCCGCGCGGATCACCGCCGGCCACATGCCGATGCCCGCCTGCAACGTGTCCACGATCCGCACAGGAGCGCCAGGCATGGCGTCGCGCACCGCCAGCGCGTGATGCGCCACTCTGCTCAGCCGGCTCGAGACGTGCAGCGAGACGATCTCGGTCGCGCCCTGCCGGAACGCCCACTGGTACGCCGCATAGAGGTCTTCGGGCGGCGCGGGAACCGTATGCGGCATCACCTTGGCGCGGGGCAGCGCGGCGTAGAACTCCGCCGCCGTCAGATCCACGCCGTCGCGCCAGATCGCGCCGTCCAGCACGATGCGATTGGGCACGAGAATGATCCCCAGCGCCCGCGCGTGGCTGGGCAGAATGTCCGACGCGCTATCGGCGACGACGCGCACCCGCGCGACCCGCCCATTCAACGGAGGCAGATTACCAGTCGTAGTAGACGCCGCGCCACCCATCACCCACCGCCATTCCACCGTGCGAACGCGCTACAGGGAGAACAGCCGCTCGAATCTGACTGGTTCCCATTATACACGACATGTATTGCGTCCGTGCTATGTTCAGGGATTGCGCATGGTCTGCCAACAGTAGGTGAAACATACCGCTTTGTGACGCGACGTTCGGAGAGCATATCGCCACGCCGGCAGGCTCTGCTTCCCCTTGCGTCCACGACGGCCCATAGCGCACAATACCCACGGCGCCGCCGCCACATTATGGCGCCGCAGGGCACACGCCTCGCTCCTTTGCCTCCCCGTCTCCGCGCGGGAGAGGAGGCTGGGCGTGAGG
>DATEGV010000346.1:0-2058 GCA_035279925.1 Ktedonobacterales bacterium
CCATAACCACCACCGCCGCCGCCGTAGCCGCCGCCACCACCGCCGCGTGGGCGGTCGGGCCGGGCCTCGGCCTCATTGACGCGCAGGGCGCGCTCGCCGAGCATGGTGCCGTTGAGCTGGGCGATGGCGTCGCGCGAGGAGGCGTCGGTGCCCATCTCGACAAAGCCGAAGCCTTTGCTCTGGCCAGTGTTGCGGTCCGTAATGACGCGGACATCCACGACATCACCGAATTGACTGAACAACTGGCGAAGTTGTTCGTCGGTCGTGGAGAACGGCAGGTTCCCCACGTAGATGCGAGTGCTCATCTATGAGCTCCTTCAGACTACGTACGCGCGGACGCCGTCACTGTATTGACGGCGTGGGCATACACACGAGATTTCGAGCCAATCCACGTGCGCCACTCGACCAGCCAATGGAGGAGCTTCATTTTCGTTTAGAGCGCCAGGTGGCGAGGCGATATATTGTCTGTGGCCACGCGACACTCAAACGCGCAGAGGCGCCTGCGCGATCAACCGCGCGCGAAGTATATCACATAGGCGACCGTGTCGTGTGGCAAACGGCGGGCGCGGATTACGCGGCGCGAGGCGTGGCCCGCCGGGTGGCGCGAGAAGGGACGTTACGACGCGCGCTCGGCCAGCGCGACGGCCGCGGATTCGTCGCCACTATCGGTACCGGTTACAGCGTCGGCTTTCGCGGCGCTCTGGGTGGATTTGGCGGCCCGGCGCAATAGCAGCGCCTCCGGCACGCGATACACGCTGTCTACCAGGCCAACGCGCTCTAGTGTCCAGATGAGATAGCCGGAGACGTCGAACTGCCACCAGCGCAGGCCGTGAAACGCGGAGCGCGGGAAGGCGTGGTGGTTGTTGTGCCAGCCCTCGCCGAAGGCCAGGAGGCCGACGACCCACTCGTTGCGGCTGCGGTCGGGCGTCTCGAAGGTGCGGCGGCCGAAGGTATGGCAGACGGAGTTGACGCTCCAGGTCACGTGATGCGTCAGGAACATGCGCACGAGGCCGCCCCAGAGCAGGCCGGTCCACGCGAGCGCCCAGCCGCCGAAGAGGTAGCCGACGCCGAAGGGAATGAGTAGCGCGAGAACGCCCCAGACCAGGAAGGTCGCGCTCACGAAATTGACGATGGGGTCGGCGATGAGATGCTTGCAGTAGACGGCGGGGCTGGCGTCGCCGTCGCGGAACACCCACCCGAGGTGCGCGTGGAAGAAGCCGTCCGCGGGGCTGTGCGGGTCGCCTTCACGGTCGGAGTTGGCGTGGTGTTTGATATGGGTGGCCGCCCATTCCAGCGCGGGTCCCTCGAAGGCCATCGAGCCGAGGATCAGCAGGATGAGCTTGACGACGGGATGCGGGCGAAAGCTGCGATGCGTGAGCATGCGATGGAAGCCGACGGTGACGCCGAACGCGATCAGCGTGTACATGATCGCGAATACGATCAGGTCCACCGGGTGGACGGCGCGCTGCCAGAGCAGGCGGATCGCCAGCAGCGTGGCGAGGAGGGGAACGACGACGACGGTAAGGACGACGGTTTTGTAGAGGAGGGAATACACCCGCGTGCGCAAACTTGGCGCGGGCGTGTAGGCCGGATTCGGTAGCACTCAATTCTCCACTCATTGGGGGCGCCCACAATCAGTGTGGGACGGTGGTAGGAGTGATGCGCCGCGCAATATGTTTCACGAGATTTTATCGAATGTTCGCGTCTGGGTGTTTGCTTCGTGGCGAGCGGATGGAAAGGCGACAAGACAGCGGTTCCCGAACTATGGTATGCTAGACGCATGGCGGTGTGCCGTTTCGATGGTGTGGAGCGCGGGCGCGCGAGTCACATCGCACGCGGCCAGACGATGCGACGGCAGTGACATGCGGCATGAACAGCAGCGAAAGGAGTGGCGGTTGGGGAGCGGCGATCCGGCGCACAGGGCCGGTGACGCGCGACATGCCCCATGATCGCCGAAGCCAGACGTGACCGAGATTCAGATTCGTGATGGAGACTCATTCGAGGTAGCCCTCAAGAAGTTCACACGCAAGGTGCAGCAGGCGGGGATTCTCTCCGAGG
>DATEGV010000347.1:0-4582 GCA_035279925.1 Ktedonobacterales bacterium
CTGGACTGGCTCTCCGCGCTCGTCACGCTGGATCAGACGCAGCTCACCCCGGAGGCCGTGCGCGACACGCTGGGCGCGCTGCTCAAATATCAGGACGACATCCAGAAGGTCCACAGCGGCAACCTGCTGAGCAAGCTGGTCGAGAAGGTGCGTGGCGCGACGCATCCGCGAGCCGGCGCGTGAAGGCGGCCGCGTGATGAAATGGTCCCAGCCGGCGCCGGAACCCGACTTCGTGATCGCGCTGACCGACGACGAGCTTGCGCGCGGCGACCTGCTGCTGGCTCGCGTCGTGGACTTCGCCCGGCTGCTCTGGGAGCTTGGGCTGGATGTGGGGCCGGGGCGCGTCGTCGAGATGGCCCGTGGCCTGGACCTCGTCAACGTCGGCAGCCGCGACGACCTCTACATGTACCTCAAGGTCACGCTGGTCTCCAAGCACGAGCAGCAGCCGATCTTCGACGCCGCCTTCGAGTATTTCTGGCGTTCGAGCAGCGCCGGCGAGCACTACGGCAGCCTGCCAGAGGAGCAGCGCGAACGGGTGCGCCGCAATCTCGCGTTGCCGATGCACCGGCAGACCGACGACCGGCAGGAGCGCACCCAGCGTTTCGGCATCCGCGCGCACGAGCAGCAGCGCCACCCCCATTCACGGCTGGCGCAGGCCCGCCGCCAGAAGCGCAACGAGGACAACGACGAGCTCGACCGCCGCAACACCTATGGCGCCGAGGAGGTGCTGCGGCGCAAGGACTTCGAGAACTTCACCTGGGATGAATTGCAGGAGGCGCGCGAGCTGATGTCGCGCATGCGCTGGCGGCTGGGGCAGCGCAACACGCGCCGGCTGCGTCCGGCCCGGCGCGGCAAGAAGCTCGATCTGCGCCGCACGTTCAGGAAGAGCCTGCGCGCGGGCGGCGAACCCATCGAGCTGGCGCGGCGCAGAATTCGCCGCAAGCCGCGTCCCCTCGTCATCATCTGCGACATCAGCGGCTCGATGAGCCTCTACTCGCGGCTGCTGCTGCACTTCGTCCACACCGTCTCGAACGGGCTGGATCAAGTGGAGACCTTCGTCTTCGCCACCCGTCTGACGCGCATCACCAGGGCGCTCGCCCGGCGCGATGTGGATGAGGCGATCCACGACGTGACGCGCAGTGTGCAGGACTGGTCGGGTGGGACACGCATCGGCGAGTCGCTGCGCGAGTTCAACTTTCGCTGGGCGCGCCGGGTGCTGGGGCGGGGCGCGGTCGCGCTCATCATCAGCGACGGCTGGGATCGCGGCGACGTGCGCATCCTCGCCACGGAGATGGCGCGGCTGCAACGCAACTGCCACCGGCTGATCTGGCTCAATCCGCTGCTGGGGCAGGACGACTATCGCCCCGTGACGGCGGGGATGCGCGCCGCGCTGCCCTACATTGACGACTTCCTGCCCGCCAATAACCTCGACAGCCTCGTCGCGTTGGGTCGCGCGCTGGAGAGCGTGGACGACCGCCGCGCCCCCTCACGCGGGCAGCGTCAGGCCGGGCGTTCGATCCCCAGCGCGTCCAGCAGCCCGTAGAGGTCGCGCACGACCAGGCAATCCACGTCGGCGGGTCGCACGGCGCCGCGCCGATCCAGCAGCACCGGTGTGATGCCGGCGGCCCGCGCGCCCAGCACATCCAGGATATACGAATCGCCGATGTGCAGCGTGTAGTCGGGGATGGCGTCCGCCCGGCGCAGGGCCGTCTCGAAGAGCGCGGGATCTGGCTTAGCGAGACGTAGCGAGGCGGAGATCGCGGCAAAGTCTAAGTAGCGCAGGAGATCGTGATGGCGCAGGAGCAGGCTTAGCCCGACACCCCAATCCGAGACGACCCCCAGCGTGAGGCCGCGCGCGCTCAGCGTTTGCAAGACCGGCAGCGCGTCGGGATAGAGCGCATAGCTGCCGACATGCTCGAAGCGCTCCTGCGCGGCGGCGACACATGCGCGCAGTGTCCGCTCATCCCCGGCGAGGCACGGCCGCAGGAGCTCCGTGAAGTAGCCGCGCCACGTCGCGTTGATCGCCTCCTCGTCGGCCCAGGTGAACGGGTTCGCCCTGGTATGGCTGCGCAGGAACATCTCCGCGGGCGGCAGGCTCCGTTCCAGCGACTCGCGCTCTACCGCGACGCCCCGCTCGGCGCAGGCCGCCTGTACGATCGCCACGATGGACGGGTGGTTGGAGAGCAACGTGAAGCCGACGTCGAACAGGATCGTTCGGATGGCCTGCGGCTGCGGCAGCGCGTACCTCGACATGTCTCGCTCACCCCGCCTGCTCGTCGCGTGTGTCGTCGAACATCGTGTTCAGCTTGTCCGCCTGGTCTGAGGTAATCAGCGCCTCGATCAGCGTGTCAATCTCGCCGTCCAGCACGCGCGGTAGATTGTGGACCGTCATGTTGATGCGGTGGTCGGTTACGCGGTCCTGCGGAAAGTTGTACGTGCGGATCTTCTCGCTGCGGTCGCCGGTCTGCACCTGCGAGCGGCGCGCGGCTCCCTGCTCCGCGGCGCGTTTCTGCTGCTCCAGGTCCCAGAGCCGTGAGCGTAGGACGCCCAGCGCCTTCGCCTTGTTCTTGATCTGCGACTTCTCATCCTGGCACGTCACCACCAGCCCGCTGGGCAGGTGTGTCAGGCGTACGGCGGAGTCCGTTGTGTTCACGCTCTGGCCGCCGTGGCCGGTTGACCGATACACGTCCACTCGCAGGTCCTCCGGGCGAATCTCGACTTCGACCTCCTCGGCCTCCAGCAGCACGATGACCTTCGCGGTGGAGGTGTGGATGCGCCCCTGCGATTCGGTGGCGGGGACGCGCTGCACGCGGTGGGTGCCGCCCTCAAACTTCAGGCGCGCGTAGGCGCCCTTGCCGCGCACCTCGAAGACGACTTCTTTGTAGCCGCCGATGCCGCTCGTGTTCGCGTCAAGCACCTCGACGTTCCAGCGGCGCGTGTCGGCGTAGCGCATGTACATACGGAAGAGGTCGCCAGCGAAGAGCGCGGCCTCGTCGCCGCCCGCCCCGCCCTGGATCGTCACGATGGCGTTGCGCTCGTCCATGATGTCTTTGGGCAGCAGGGCAAGCTGGATGTCGCGCAGCAGCAACTCTTCCTGTTGCCGCAGTTGCGTCATCTCGTCCTGAGCCAGCGCGCGCATCTCGTCGTCGGTGTTCTCGGCGAGTAACTGCTCCGTCTCCGCGAGCTGCCGGCGCACGTCCTTCCACGACTTGTACGCCTGGACCACATCCGCGAGGCTCGCGTATTCGCGGCCATAGCGCTGCAAGAGCGCGGGATCGCCGGCGGTCTCCGGCTGCGCCATGAGATGATTCAATTCCTCATAGCGTTTTTCGAGCGCGATGAGCTTCTTTTCGATGTCGTTGATGTTCATGGATGTATCCGCTCCTCTGGGAATGGGGAAACGCTGGTCGTCGGCGCCTTCGGGCGCGCTCAGCCATACGGGCGCGCGAGACATGCGGACGCCCCATCCCCTCGAAGGCGCGAGAGAATGGGGCGCTGTGTCAGGGCGCTAGTGATGATCGGCGTCGTGGCGCTGCTCGTGCGCCCGTTCCTCCTGGCGCGCCTGCCAGAGCGCGAGCGCCAGTGATCCCAGGAGCGTCCCAATCAGGACGATCTCCATCGTGCTCAAGCGAATACGTCCGTTGCGGTTCATAGCCAGTTCCTCGCCGGTTCCTCTCGCATCGCCCCCCGCTAGATGATGTCGCGGGTGTGGGCGATGTACCCCCTCATTATACCGCAAAGCGGACCTCACCCCCCAGCCCCCTCTCCCACGAGGAGAGGGGGAGCCGGAGAAGCGCCGCGCTGGCGTGGCCCACATGGAGAGGGAGGCCGGAGGCGAGCGCACGGATGGCGAGAATGAGTAGTGGCTGAGCGGTCAGCCGCCTAGTTGCGCTGTCGGTGGCAGCGGGATGGAGAAGCCGCTGTCTAGTATGAGACTAGTAATGATGGGATAACGGTCTGACGACGATGTGGCGGTCCGCTTATGTGGCTCCGGCAGACCCAGCGCCGAGATGGTATAGATTTCAAACAAGCCGTCGTAGAGCATGTCAGCCGTCTCGATGAGAACACCATGCCAGGTGAACGCGAGGTGGTAGTGCCAGAGCGGGCCGGAATAACCGGTCAAATTATCTGGCAGGTCCGAAAAGTCAGAGATAGGCGTAGCCACATTGTTCAGCAGGTGTTCGGCCTCCGCTGTGAGAGACGGACCAAACGTGTGACGATAGATCGGCGCCTGATGGCCTTGGGCATCCGGTGTCACTGTAATGGTCAGGTGGTCCGCGTTGCGCAGCGCCACCTCGCGCACACCATAATAGACGCCACCCAGACAGATTACTAGCGCTAGCGCCGCCAGCACGGCGCGCGTCCGGCGGCGTCGGTTACGATACCAGCCAGTCAACCGTCTCATTTCTGCCTATCCCGCCAGCGCCCACCTATCGCCCTCCGTCGTAGACGACACCCGGACGACACGCCCGTCGCGCAGCAGCTTCAGCAGGTGCGCGTGGACGGAGAGCGCGGCGACGGGATGCAGCGCCGGGTCCACATCGGCGTAGATCACCGCGACCAGCGCGTCAATCGTTCGCCG